>NZ_JBFBBY010000076.1:0-39002 GCF_040682875.1 Amycolatopsis sp. NPDC051071
ACCGGCGCCCCGTTGCTCGCCTGAGGTACAGGAAGGCCCCCTTCCTTGCGCCTAGGTACAGGAAGGGGGCCTTCACGTACCTAGGCAAGGAGACCCCTCAGCCGTCCGCACCCACCCAGTTGCCGTGGAAGCCGTTCGGCACCCGGTCCGGCAGGTGCACGGCACCGACGGTCTCCAGCGTCCCGGCGTCCAAAATGGTCAGGTCGCTTTTCTGGGTCGCGGCGTCGTAGACGAACCCCATCAGCACACCCTCGTCCTCATCGGCGTCCACGGAGGACGGGACGAAGACGAACTCCCCCACCTGGCTGCCGTCGCCGAATTCCCGCGAAGCGACCGACCGGTTCCACAGGTCGTGCTTGAGCAGTGAGCCCGAGGACGCCGATCCGTCCCTTGTGGACACCGAGTAGCCGAACCGGTGCCGTCGCCCGAGCAGCCGCTCGTCCACTCGCGGGAACTCCTGCCCCTTGTCGTCGAGGCGTTCCTCGATCACCTTGCCCACGGCCAGGTCGACCGTCCAGCGGTCCAGGGTCGGCGGTCCTTCGGCGGGCCCGCGCAGTTCGCTGTCGAACATCTTGGGGTGCCGGACGACGTCGAGCACGATGCTGTCACCGTCGTCGTAGGCGTTCATCGGGTGGAACACGTAGCACGGCTCGACCTCGAACCAGCGGACGTCGCCGTTTCCGCCTTCCCTCGGCATGACGCCGATCCGCGCCGGGTACTTCGGGTTCCAGCGGTACGGGAGGCCGGCGTTTCCGGTGACCCGCCGCCGCAGCCTCGCGCTGAGCGGATCCGGCACCTTCACCTTGCCCACCAGCGCGGACACCACCAGCTGGGCCGGGGTGCGCAGGAACGACGGGACGGACGCGGCAACGGCCTGCCGGGTCTCGAAGGTGACCGGGAGGTCGTAGAAGACGACGTACTTCTCGGTCAGGGAGAAGTCGTGCATCATCGGCGAGCCGGTGACCTCGATGTCGATCTTGCGCCGTGCCCGGCCGTTCGCGTCGATCACCGAGTACTGCACCTTGTTGCCCCAGCCGAAGAAATACGACACGGCATGCAGTTCGCCGGTCTCCGGATCGCGTTTGGGGTGTGCGGTGTAGCCGCCAGGCAGGGTGCCGTCGAAGTCGCAGGCGCCGACGGTGTCGAGTTCGTCGTTCAGTTCGAAGTTCGCGACGCCGCCTTCGATCAGCGCGAGGGTTTTGCCGGCATGGCCGATCACGTTCGTGTTGGCGCCCATGGAGGCGACCCCGGAGCCCGAGCCGCCCTCCCAGCGCTCGCCGAGTTCTTCCGACACCCTCGGGTTGCGGACCCAGCGGTTGCGGTACCACTCGGCGCGGCCGTCACGCAGCCGGACGCCGTGGACCATCCCGTCACCCATGAACCAGTGGTAGGTCGCCGGATCGACCTCGGACAGCGGATTCGGCCCGTTCCGCAGGTAGCGCCCGTCGAGGTACTCCGGGATACGCCCGGTGACGCGCAATTCGGTGATCGTGTGCTCACGGCTGACCGGGGCGAAGTTGCCCTCGAGGAACTTGTTGCCCATCACGGGCCCCCTAGCGATGGAGGGAATAACTTGGTTATGGATACATTTATAACAGGGTTATGAAATACTGGCAACCATGTCACCCAAACCCGCCGCCGCCGAGGTCAAGGCCAAGCTGATCGAGGCCGCGATCCGGCTGCTCGCGGACGGCGGCCCGGAGGCCCTGCAGGCCCGCAAGCTCGCCGCCGAGATCGGCGCGTCGACCATGGCCGTCTACACCCACTTCGGCGGGATGGGTGCACTGGTGGACGAGGTCGCCCGCGAGGGGTTCCGGCGGCTCTCGGCGAATCTGGGTGAGGTCGAGGAGACGGACGACCCGGCGGCCGACATCCTCACCCTGGCGCTGGCTTACCGGCGGACCGTGGTGGAGAACCCGCAGCTCTACGCGGTGACCTTCGGCCAGAGCGCACCCAACGGGCAGAAGGCCGCGCTGGGTGACATGACCAACGAAGAGACCCGCCAGAACCTCAGCGAAGAGGGCATCGTGGCCTTCGGCTACCTCGTCCGCGCCGCGGACCGGGTGATCAAGGCGGGCCGGTTCCGCCCGGCCCCGGAGTTCGCCGTCGCCGCCCAGCTCTGGAGCGCCGTGCACGGCTACATCACACTGGAGGTCGCCGGCTACTTCGGCGACGGCGAGAACGGCGTGGAGCAGATCCTGGTTCCACTGGCCACCACCCTCGGGGTGGGCCTCGGCGACACCCTTGAAGCCGCGGCGGAGTCCGTGCGGGTCTCGATCGAGGCATGGCGGGCGAAAGAAGGAAACATCGGTACCTGATCCGGCGATACCCCGGTCACAGGTCGGCGATACGTGCAACCTTTAGCCGCTGGCACACGTCTGACCTGGTAGAAGATCATCGGGGAACGGGGACGGGTGAACGAGGACGACCAGGGGAACGGAACGCTGCCGGGGGTGCGAGGGGCACGCCGCTGGCTGAGCCGTCGTTCCGTGCTGATCGCCGGCGCCTCCGGGCTCACTGTCGCGGGTCTCGCCGCCGGAACCGCCACCGGCGCCCTGCCGTTCAGCGAAGCCATGCAGCGCGCGCTCGGCGTCGCGTCGCCGACCCCGGCCACGCAACTGGGCAGCCCCCGGGTCGAACGCGTTTACTCCGAAGCCCGCGGCCGCGAAGTCGACCTCGTGCTGATGCTGCCGACCAAGGCCCCACCCAAGGGCCTGCCGATGTCGCTGATGCTGCACGGTCTCCACGGCACCGCGCGGCACGCGGCCCCCACCGGACTGCTCAAACAACTCGGCAGCGAGGTCGCCCGCAAGGCGGTGCCGGCGTTCGGCTTCGTCGCCGTCGACGGCGGCGACCACTACTGGCACGAGAACCAGCCGGGTGACAACCCGATGGCGATGCTGCTCGAAGAGGTCCCCCGCTGGCTGGCCGCACGTGGCCTCGGCGGCCGGGACGGGCTGCCGTTCGCCGCCACCGGACTGTCCATGGGCGGATTCGGCGCGCTGCTCTACACACGGCGTCGGCTCGAACGCCGTCGTCCGCCCTCGGCGGTCGCGGCACTCGCGCCCGCGCTGATCACGTCGTGGCCGGAGATGAGCAAACGCCACGCCTTCCGGGACGCCACTGACTGGGGCTCCCTCGACCCGCTGCGTCATATCGACGCGACCAAGAGCGTGCCGACAGCGATCTGGTGCGGCACCGAAGACCCGTTCATCGGCGGCGTGCGGAAGTTCATCGCCGAGGCGCGGCCGACGGTCGCGCACACCGCGCGCGGCAAACACGGCGACGCCTTCAACCGCACCGTCGTGCCCAGCCTGGTGGCCTTCCTCGGAAAGCACGTCCCGAAGAACGCCTGACGCGCTCAGACGCGGAAGAAGATCCTGGTGACCGTCACGCCCGGTCTTCGGTACTGCCGGACCAGGTCGGCGACCTGGTTCACCAGCACCAGACCGCGTCCGCCGATCTGCCCCGGCGACGCCGGACGGCGGCCGGCCAGCGGATCGCTCAGCGTGCCCTCGTCGATGACCTCGCAGAGCAGGTGGCCGTCCTCACGCCAGACGCGGATGACGCCGTAGCCCGAACCGTGCAGCACGCTGTTGGCGGACAGTTCCGCCACCGCGAGCACGAGATCCTCGACGCGGTCCGGGCCGAGCCCTCCCGCCTCGGCCCGCTCGTACGCGAACTGGCGGACCGCGGCCAGCCGGGAAAGGTCGAACCGGAACGCGTCGACCACCTCCGGCTCCGGGAGCGGCAGGTTGTACTTGTCGACGACGACGTCGGGGGCGTAGCCGGGGCTCGGGCGATCGCCGTCGGCGTCCGAGAGGACCGGATGGGTCCGTTCGGCGTCGGCAAGGACGTCGTCGTCGAGCCGGGTCCGGTCGTACGGGCACAGGATGCTGAGTTCGCGGCCGGTGAAGGCGGCGTTGATCAGCGCCTCATGCTGCGCGCACGCCGGGTACTCGATGGCCGAACGGCCCGCCCAGATCGGCTCGCCGATGATCCGGACCGGACCGGGCCGGTTGTCCGCGAACGCGAGGAGCACCCCCGGCAGGATGCGGCCCGGGTTGCGGCCTGCCTCCGTCATGTCGATGAACTCGACGTCGGCGGCCGAATCGCCGAGAGCCTTTTCGATGAGGGACAGATTGCGGCCGGGAACGGCCACCGCGACCGGCTCGTCCTGCTTAAGGCCTTCCAGAATGTACGGAACCGTACCGTCCAGATACTCAACGTCACCAGAGTAGAGCAAGCCCACATGTAAGAAGGGACCTGCGGTGACTGTCACTGACTCGTCTTACCCCGTCAGGATGAATCTGAAACCCGTCTAACGGAGGGAAACCGAAAAATTCTCCAGTCCGATCAGCCGAGCCAGCGGCCCGCCATCGAGATCAGCCAGAATCCGGCGAGTGTCGCAGCGGTGAACAACCCGGTCCAGGCGACGAGTGCACGGTTCGTTTCCTCGGCCCGGGTGGCCTTGATCCGCACGAGCGCGTACGCCGAAACGGCGAACAACGGCAGCGGGATCAGGGGCAGCGGCGACAGCCGGACGACGCCCGCCACCAGGCAGGTCACCACCAGCACGCCCAAGGCGATCGTCAGCGCGCGCGGAATCCACGGATGCCCGCGATAGGCGCCGATGACGATGCGTTCGGTGAGTTCTACGAGTCCCCTGACCTCGCGTGGACTCGCGGCTGCCAGCTCGGGAGCCTCGTTCTCGTCCTTGGTGGAAGTCAGCGGCACCATCGCATCCTATCTCGGTCGGCGGCACCGGCCGGGCGGGACCGGAGAAAACGGCGCCCCGGCCGGAAGGATCCCGGCCGGGGCGTCGATGACGACAGCGCGTTCGAAGAGACGCCGCCTAGGCGGACTTCTCACCGCGCTCGCTGCTGCGACGACGCGACGGCTGACGCGCCACGATCGTCGGGTTCACGTTCTCGCGGACGGTCTGCTCGGTGATGACGACCTTCGCGACGTCGTCGCGGCTGGGGATGTCGTACATGACCGGCTGCAGGACCTCTTCCATGATCGCGCGCAGGCCACGGGCGCCGGTGCCGCGGAGCACGGCCTGGTCGGCGATGGCCTCGAGCGCGGTGTCGGTGAACTCCAGCTCGACGTTGTCCATCTCGAAGAGCTTCTTGTACTGCTTCACCAACGCGTTGCGCGGCGTGGTCAGGATGCTGACCAGCGACTCCTTGTCCAGGTGGGTCACCGTCGCCACGACCGGGAGACGCCCGATGAACTCCGGGATCAACCCGAACTTGATCAGGTCCTCCGGCATGGTGTCGGTGAACACGTCGCTCTCGTCGATCTCGGCCTTCGTGCGGATCTCCGCACCGAAACCGAGGCCGCGTTTGCCGACCCGCTCGTTGATGATCTTTTCCAGCCCGGCGAACGCGCCTGCCACGATGAACAGCACGTTCGTCGTGTCGATCTGGATGAACTCCTGGTGCGGGTGCTTGCGGCCGCCCTGGGGCGGGACCGAAGCGGTGGTGCCCTCGAGGATCTTCAGCAGCGCCTGCTGCACGCCCTCGCCGGACACGTCGCGGGTGATCGACGGGTTCTCCGACTTCCGGGCGATCTTGTCGACCTCGTCGATGTAGATGATGCCCGTCTCGGCCCGCTTGACGTCGTAATCCGCCGCCTGGATCAGCTTGAGCAGGATGTTTTCGACGTCTTCGCCCACATACCCGGCCTCGGTGAGCGCCGTGGCGTCCGCGATGGCGAACGGGACGTTCAGCATCTTCGCCAGTGTCTGTGCCAGGTAGGTCTTGCCGCAGCCTGTCGGCCCGAGCATCAGGATGTTGGACTTCGCCAGTTCGACGGTCTCGTCCTTGGAATCCTTCGGCCCGGCCTTGTCGTCGGACTGCACGCGCTTGTAGTGGTTGTACACCGCCACCGCCAGCGTCCGCTTGGCGTCGTCCTGGCCGATGATGTACTGCTCGAGGAACTCGTGGATGTCGGCGGGTTTGGGCAGCTCGTCGAGCTTGACCTCACCGGCCTCCGCCAGTTCTTCCTCGATGATCTCGTTGCAGAGATCGATGCACTCATCGCAGATGTAGACCCCGGGGCCGGCAATGAGCTTCTTCACCTGCTTTTGGCTCTTGCCGCAGAAAGAGCATTTCAGCAGGTCGCCGCCGTCACCGATCCGTGCCATGGCCGTTGACCTCGTCCCCTCCGGCGCACTCGTTACGCCTGCACTGCGCGCCTGCGCTGGTACGCCTGCACTTGTTGCGCCTGACTGTCTTGCACCCCGGTCACGGATGACCTCTCGGAGCCTCACACACTGCCACTGACGGTACCCGCCCGATGCCGTCGGCGGGAGAACCAACGTCACATCTGAGCACGCCAGAAGCTGACCTTAGACCAGGGTTCCGGTGCGTGTCGTCTCCCGACACGCACCGGTCCGGCCGGGATCAGCTGTTCGAAGCCTTGCGGTACTCGAGGACCTCGTCGACGATCCCGTAGGTCTTGGCCTCGTCGGCCGTCAGGATCTTGTCGCGCTCGATGTCCTTCTTGACCTCGTCCGCGTCCTTGTTCGTGTGCTTCGCCAGGATGACCTCCATTTGGCGACGCACCCGCTGGATCTCGTTGGCCTGGATCTCCAGGTCCGACACCTGGCCGTAGGTGCCCTCGGTGGCGGGCTGGTGGATCAGCACCCGCGAGTTCGGCAGCGAGAACCGCTTGCCGGGGGTACCGGCGGCCAGCAGCACCGCGGCGGCCGAGGCGGCCTGGCCGATGCACATGGTCACGATGTCCGGGCGGACGTACTGCATGGTGTCGTAGATCGCCATCAGCGCGGTGAACGAGCCACCGGGCGAGTTGATGAGGATCGTGATGTCGCGGTCCGGGTCCTCGTGCTCGAGGTGCAGCAGCTGGACCATCACGTCGTTCGCGGACGCGTCGTCGATCTGCACGCCCAGCATGATCTGACGCTCTTCGTAGAGCTTGTTGTACGGGTTCGACTCCTTGACGCCGTAGCTCGTGCGCTCGACGTAGGAGGGCAGGACGTACCGCGACTGCGGCAGCTGGAGCCGAGACTGCGTCCCCGGTGCCTGCGCCTGCGACCCGATCGGAAGCTGGAAGTTGCTCATGGGAATTCTCCTGGTGTTCCGGCGCGGATCAGCTGTTGGGGAGCGGGTTCTCGCGCGTCAGGACCTGATCGACGAAGCCGTAGTCCTTCGCCTCCTGCGCGGTGAACCAGCGGTCGCGGTCGCCGTCCTTGACGATCTGCTCGACCGTCTGCCCGGTCTGCTCGGCCGTGATCTTGGCCAGCTCCTGCTTCCACTTGCCGAACACCTCGGCCTGGATCGCGATGTCGGAGGCCGTGCCGCCGACACCCGCTGAAGGCTGGTGCATGAGGATGCGCGCGTGCTGCAGCGCGTACCGCTTGCCGGGCGTGCCGGAGGAGAGCAGGAACTGCCCCATCGACGCGGCCAGGCCCATCGCGTAGGTCGCGACGTCCGGGCGGATGAGCTGCATGGTGTCGTAAATCGCGAAACCCGCGGTGACCGAGCCACCTGGCGAGTTGATGTAGAAGCGGATGTCCGATTCGGAGTCGTCTGCGTCGAGCAGCAACAACTGGGCGGTGATCCGGTTCGCGACCTCGTCGTTGACCTCGGAGCCGAGGACGACGATGCGTTCCTGGAGCAACCGCTCGAAGACCGAGTCGGTGAGGTTGAGCCCTGCGGTACCGGTCCGCGCCTCGGGCGTGTGCTGCGTCACGTCTGCCTGCCTTTTCGCCGACGGCGGCGTTGGCCGTGCCTCGGCCGCCGCTGTTGTTTCCAGATGCTGCGTGTCCAGATGCTGAAGATCTTGCAACCGACCCTAACGAACTTGGGCGGTGCAGAATGCCTGACACCGCCCAAGTTCGCTTACAGCTTTACGGTCCGGTTCGCGAGGACCGCGTATTCCCTACTCGGCCGCAGTCTTCGCGGTCTCCTCGGTGACCTGCGTCTCCTCGGCTGCGGGGCCGAAGAGCTCGTCGAGGTCGACCGCGGTGCCGGAGGCGTCGGTCACGGTGGTCTTGCGGACCACCGACGCCAGCGCCTTGCCGCGGCGGACGTCGGCGTAGATCGCGGTCAGCTGACCGGACTGCTGTGCCCGCTGGACGTACTCGTCCGGGCTGACGCCGAAGCGCTGCGCCTGGTAGATGATCCGCTCGGTGAGCTCGCCGTCGTTGACCGACGTCTGCTCGACGTCCGCGATGCTGTCCAGCAGCAGCTGGGTGCGGACCGCCTTCTCCGACTCCTCGCGGACCTCGGTGTCGAACTCTTCGACGGTCTTGCCCTCGGCCTCGAGCGCCTTGGCGAACTCCGCCTCGTCGTGGTCGAACGGGTGGATCGCGTCGTGCTTGCGGTTCTCGATCTCGGCCTCGAGGACCTTCTCCGGGATCGCGATCTCGGTACGCTCGAGGAGTTCCTCGAGGACCTTGTCACGGGCCTGGACGCCCTGCTGCATCTTCTTGACGCGGCCGAGGCGTTCGCGAAGGTCGCCCTTCAGCTCGTCGATCGTGTCGAACTCGCTCGCCATCTGGGCGAACTCGTCGTCCGCCTCGGGCAGCTCGCGCTGCTTGATGGTCTGCACGGTGACGGTGACCTCGGCGTCCTTGCCGGTGAACTCGCCGGCGACCAGCTTCGTGGTGAAGCTCTTGGTCTCGCCCGCGTTCGCGCCGATGATCGCCTCGTCGATGCCGTCCACGAGCTGGCCGGAGCCGATCTCGTAGGACAGGCCGCTGGTCGAAGCCTCCTCGACGGCCTCGCCGTCGACGGTGGCCGCGAGGTCGATCGACACGAAGTCGCCGTTCTCGGCCGCACGCTCGACACCGGTCAGGGTGCCGAAGCGGGCACGCAGCTCGTCGAGCTGCTCGTCGACCTCGGCGTCGGTGAGCTCGACGTCGTCGACACTGACCGCGAAGCCGTCGAGGTCGGGCAGCGAGATCTCCGGGCGCACGTCGACCTCGGCGGTGAACTCGAGCACCTCACGGTCCTCGAGCTTGGTCACCTCGAACTCGGGCTGGCCCAGCGTGCGGACCTCGCCCGCGCGCACGGCCTCCATGTACTTGGCCGGGATGACCTCGTTGACGACCTCGTCGAGCACCGGGGCCCGCCCGATCCGGCTTTCCAGCACGCGAGCCGGCGCCTTGCCCGGGCGGAAGCCGGGGATGCGCACCTGCTGGGCGATCTTGCGGTAGGCGCGGTCGAAGTTCGGCTTGAGCTCGTCGAACGGCACCTCGACATTGATCTTGACTCGCGTCGGGCTGAGCTGCTCGACGGTGCTCTTCAACGTATTCTCCTCGAGCGGTAAACGATGTGATTGAGCATCCGCTTGTCTTCGACGGCGGATGTGCCCTGGTCACCTTGCGGACCGGGGCCGTCCGAGTCTAGGCCCCGCGGATCGCCGGTCCGGGTCCGGGGCCTTCCCAGCACCTTCGTGCCGTGTCCTCGCCCTGATCACAGGTTTCAACCGCCGTCCGGCGAACAGGACACAGACCACCCGATCGGACCAGTTTTCGGTTCTTCTCTGTCACGAAGCGGGTCATCCCTGGACACGGATGCGTGCCACGCCTCACGATCGGGCGCCGCGACCGGGGGTTTCACCAGGTAGGTGAAGTTTACAAACCAGTGTTAGTTGTCTACGGTGTGACAGCTTGTCCCGGTAGCATCGACCAAGGGGACCGATCGATGACCGTCGCCGCTACCCGGTCCGAGGACACGGGGGATCTGGCCGAAAGACCGCCGAGCCGTGGTCTGCCCAATCCGAGGATCCCGCTTCCGGTGGTCTCGGTGCCGACCGTCCTGCTGTTCATCGGCGGGATCATGGTCTGGGCGGGCGCCACCGGGCTGGTGGTCAACGACGCGGGACCGCTGTGGGTGACCATCCCGCTGCACGCGCTCGTCACCTTCACCATGTTCACCGTGCTGCACGAGTCGACACATCACGCGGCCGGGCAGCTCACCTGGGTCAACGAACTGCTCGGCAGGCTCGCGATGCCGTTCGTGGCGAGCTACGGCTCCTTCCCCCTGGTGCGCTACATCCATCTGGAGCACCACCGCAACACCAACGAGGACGCGCATACCGATCCGGACGCGTGGACCGCGCACGGCCCAGGGTGGCAGCTTCCGCTGCGGTGGCTGACCATCGACTTCTGGTACGCCCGCTTCTATCTGGCACGGCAGCGCATCCGGCCGCGTGCGGAGCGGCTCGAGACCGCCGCCATGGTCACACTGAGCCTCGCCGCGTTCACCTGGCTGATCGCGACCGGCCACGGCTGGGAACTGCTGGTGGGCTACCTGATCCCGCAACGCCTCGGGCTGGCCGTGCTGGCCTGGTGGTTCGACTGGCTCCCGCATCACGACCTCGGCGAGCGGCGGCAGGACCGGTTCGGCGCCACCCGGGTCCGGGTCGGCCTGGAATGGCTGATGACGCCGATCATGCTGTGCCAGAACTACCATCTGGTGCACCATCTCCATCCGGCGATCCCGTTCTACCGTTACCTGCGCGCGTGGAACGACAACCGCGACGCCTACCTCGCCAGGGACGTCCCGATCGCGACCGCGTGGGGTCGCGGGCTGACGTCGTCGGAGTACCGCGAATGGCGTCAGCTGACCGGCTCGTTCGCCGAAGAGCCGCCACTCCCCCAGCCCCGCGAGCCGAGCCGGTTCCACTCGCTGCGGGTGTCCGAGGTCCGCCCGCTCTGCGAAGGCGCTGTCACCGTGACCTTCGACGTACCCGAGCGGCTGCGGGAGACCTTCCGGTTCACCCCCGGCCAGCACCTCGTCGTCCGCGCGGAGGTCGACAGGGAAGAGGTGCGGCGCGCGTACTCGATCTGCTCGACGCCGGACTCCGGGATCCTCCGGATCGCGATCAAGCACCAGCTCGGCGGCGCGTTCTCGACGTTCGCCAACACCGAACTGGCCGCCGGCGACGTCCTGGAAGTACTGCCTCCGGACGGCGCGTTCACGCTGCCACCGGAGAACGGCCGCTCCGGCCGGTACGTCGCGCTCGCCGCGGGCAGCGGGATCACGCCGATCCTGTCGATACTGACCTCGACGCTGCTGGCCGAACCCCACAGCAAGGCGACCTTGCTGTTCGTCAACACCTCCGGCGCCGGCACGATGTTCGCCGCCGAACTCGGCGCCCTCGCCGCCCGGCTGGCCGGGCGGCTGCACATCGTGCATTACCGGACCGACGAACGCGACCCGGATCTGCGCACCCAGCGGATCGGGAAACCGTTCGACACCGTCGGCGAGGCGCTGGCGATCTCGCACGAGCGCTACCAGCGCGGCCGCCTCGACGGCACCCGCCTGCGCGCACTCCTGCAGGCGCGGCTGCACCCGGCGAAGGTCGACGACTGGTTCCTGTGCGGGCCACGCGACCTGGTCGACATGGCCCGCCAGACGCTCGCCGACAAGGACGTCCCGGATGAGAACGTCCACTACGAACTGTTCCAAGGCGCGCTCCCCGTGCGGCCGTCGTGGCACCCCGGCCCGGTGCTGACGGTGACCGCCGGCGGGAAGACCGCCGAAATCCCCGCGACGGTGGGCGAAACCGTGCTCGGCGCCGCGCTGCGGCACGGCGTCGACGCGCCGTACGCGTGCGTCGGCGGCGCCTGCGGCACCTGCCGGGCGACGGTGGTGCGGGGCACCGCGCGGATGGACGTGCACTACGCGCTCGGGGACGAGGAGGTCGCCGCCGGGCGGATCCTGACCTGCCGGGCGGTGGCGACCACGCCTGAACTGACGGTGGACTACGACCGCTGAGGTCCCGGCGCTCGCGCCTGCCCCCAATGCGGCATTGGGGACGTTCAGCGTCCCCAATGCCGCATTGGGGGCACGTGGGGCCTTCAGGACATCCGTACGCGAAGCGTGCGCTGGATGCCGGGCCGGGCGCCGCAGGGTCACTGGCCTGGCGGAGTCCCACCGACGGCCAGTACCACACCGCCACACAGCGACCTCACAGCCGGGACACAACGCGCGCATACGACCGCGGCGCACGCTCGATGTCATGGCATCCGGACCGGTCCCGACCACCGGCCCGCGCCGGTGGACCCGGCCCGGGCGGCTTTCCCTGCGTACCAAGCTCACCGGCTCGATGGTGCTGCTGCTCGCCTTCGTCTGCCTGGTGATCGGCGTCGCCAGCGAGATCGCGCTGCGGTCGTTCCTCGTCGACCGGATCGACGGCCAGCTCTCGGCCGCGTCGGCCCGCGCCCACGACTACGCGAACCGGCCGCCGGACGAGCCGCGCGGCCCCGGCCCGGATCCGCTCAACGCGCCGGGCCAGGCCTCCGGGACGTTGAGTTTGCGCTTCACCGGTGACCGGGTGCTCTACGCCGGGGTGCTTTCGATACAGGGACTTCCCCAAGGCCTCTCCGCCGAGCAGGAGGCCGGACTGCGTTCCCTGCCGGTCGACCGGCGGCCGGTGACCATGACGCTCGGCGGCCTCGGCGACTACCGCGTGCGGGCCGTGTCGATCCCCGGCGGATCCGTCGTCACCGGGCTCCCGCTGGGGCCGATGCAGGACACGCTGACGACGGTCGGGTGGATCCTGTCCGGGGTCGCGGCGGCGGGTGTCCTCGGCGCGGGCTTCGTCGGCGCGTTCGCGGTCCGCCGCACGCTGCGGCCGCTGGACCGGGTCGCGGCGACGGCGGGCCGGGTGTCGGCGACGCGGCTCGATCGCGGCCAGGTCGCGCTTTCGGTGCGGGTGCCGGAGATCGACACCGATCCACGCACCGAGGTCGGCCAGGTCGGCTCGGCGCTGAACCGCATGCTCGGCCATATCGCGCGGGCTCTGGAAGCCCGCCACGTCAGCGAAACCCGCGTCCGCCGGTTCGTCGCGGACGCGAGCCACGAACTCCGCACCCCGCTCGCGGCGATCCGCGGGTACGCCGAACTCGCCGGCCGCGGCAGCGCGCTGGTGCCACCGGACGTCGCGCGTTCGATGTCCCGCATCGAGTCCGAGGCCGCCCGCATGACGACGCTGGTCGAGGATCTCCTGCTGCTGGCGAGGCTCGACGTGGGACGACCGCTCGAAGCGGGCGAAGCCGACCTCACCCGGCTGACCGCGGACGCCGTCGGAGACGCACACGTCGCCGGGCCCGGTCATCGCTGGGAACTGCGGCTGCCGGACGGGCCGCTGCTCGTCCGCGGCGACGTCCAGCGCCTGCACCAGGTGCTGGCGAACCTGCTGTCCAACGCACGCACGCATACCCCGCCGGGTACCACCGTGGTCACCGCGCTGAGCCGCTCGCTCGACGGGACGGCCGTACTGACCGTCACCGACAACGGCCCCGGTGTCGCGCCGGAACTGCTGCCGAGCGTGTTCGAACGGTTCGCGCGCGGCGACTCGTCCCGCGCGCGCGGCACCGGCGGTACCGGGCTCGGGATGGCGATCGCGTCGGCGATCGTGGTGGCGCACCACGGCACCATCGAGGTGCACAGCCGCCCCGGCCATACCGAGTTCGCCGTACGCCTGCCGGTGATCGGATCCGCACAGCGGGTGCACAGCTCGGGCACAACCACCCCCCAGGTCGGCACCCGACCCTGAGGGCATGACCCTCCTCGCCTCCCGCGACGCAGACACCGAAGACGCCGCCGAGACGGCGGAACGGCCGTCCGATCCACGCTGGGTCCGGCCTTCGGTCGCCGCGCTCCTGCTCGCGACCGCCGTCCTGTACCTCTGGGATCTCGGCGAATCCGGCTGGGCCAACGCCTTCTACTCGGCGGCGGCACAGGCGGGTTCGCTGAGCTGGAAGGCGCTGTTCTTCGGTTCGAGCGACGTCGCGAACGCGATCACGGTCGACAAGACCCCGGCCGCGCTGTGGGTGATGAGCCTTTCCGCGCGCCTGTTCGGCGTCAACGCCTGGAGCGTCCTGGTGCCGCAGGCGCTGATGGGTGTCGGCTCGGTGGCGCTGCTGTACGCGGCGGTGCGCCGGACGTCGGGTCCGGCCGCGGGCCTGCTGGCGGGCACGGTGCTCGCGCTCACCCCGGCCGCGGCGCTGATGTTCCGGTTCGACAATCCAGACGCGCTGCTCGTCCTGCTCCTGGTCGCGGGCGCCTACTGCGTTGTCCGGGCCCTGGAGAAAGCGAGTCCGCGCTGGCTCGCGCTGGCCGGGGTCGCGGTCGGTTTCGGCTTCCTGGCGAAGATGCTGCAGGCGTTCCTGGTGCTGCCCGCGTTCGGGCTCGCGTACCTGATCGCGGCGCCGACGCCGGTGGGCCGACGCCTGCCGCATCTGCTCGGCGCGTTGGGCGCGACACTCGTCTCGGCGGGCTGGTATTTCGCCGTCGTCGCGTTGTGGCCCGCCGCCGACCGGCCGTACATCGGCGGCTCGCAGGACAACAGCCTGTGGGAACTCGCCTTGGGCTACAACGGTTTCGGCCGGATCACCGGCGACGAGGTCGGCAGCGTCGGCGGTGGTGGCAGCCGCGGCTGGGGCAGCACCGGCTGGGCCCGGCTGTTCGGCAGCGAGATGGCGGGTGGGATCGCCTGGCTGCTCCCGGCCGCCGTCCTCGCGCTGGCCGCCGGGCTGTGGTTCACCCGGCGCGCGCGGCGTACCGACCGCGAACGCGCGGCGCTGATCCTGTGGGGCGGCTGGTTACTGGTGACCGCCGTCGTGTTCAGCTACATGAGCGGCATCATCCACGCGTACTACCTGATCGCGCTCGCCCCGGCGATCGCCGCCCTCGTCGGGATCGCCGGTACGCGGTTATGGCGTGCCCGCGGTAATCCGGCCGCGGTGGGCACGTTGAGCGCCGGTATCGGGCTGACCGCGCTGACCGCGTATCTCCTGTTGTCCCGGCAATCCGACTGGCTCCCCGGACTGGCGATCGGGGTACTCGTCGCCGGTCTCCTGTGCGCGATCCTGGTCTTCTTCGCCTCGCACTTCCCTGACGTGGCAAGGCGTCTGGTCGCCGCCGGGGCGCTGGTCACCGTTCTCGCGGGCACCGGCGCGTACACGGTCGCGGTGGGCCCGACGGTCTGCTCGAGACGAGCCTGCCCGGCGAGAACCTGGCCGCACTGCTGCGGAAGGACAGCGCGGACTACACCTGGACGGCGGCCGCGGTGGGCTCCAACAACGCGGCGGGTTACCAGCTGGGCAGCGGAGCGCCGGTGATGGCCGTCGGCGGCTTCAACGGCACGGATCCGGCGCCCACCCTCGAACAGTTCCAGGAATACGTCCGGACGGGACAAATCCACTACTTCCTCGGCAGCGGCATGATGATGGACGGCGACAGCGGCAGTGACGCCGCGGAGCGGATCGCCGCCTGGGTCGAAGAGAACTACTCACCGGCCACTGTGGACGGTGTCACCGTCTACGACCTGAGCCGGTGAAACCCGTGACGGGACACAGCGACGGCACAGGCGGGACACAAGCCTGCCTCAGCGCGACGGCCGAGATTGAAGACATGACAGCCGCCATCGCCACCAGCGCCGAAACCGGCCGCCGCCCCGCCATCACCCCGACCGGCACGCCGGTCCTCGACGTCGTCATCCCGGTTCACAACGAGGAAACCGACCTTGGACCGTGTATCCGCGGGCTGCGCGACCACCTCGTGGAGCAGTTCCCGTACCCGTTCCGGATCACGATCGCCGACAACGCCAGTACGGACGGCACCCTGCGCGTGGCGGAACGGCTGAGCCGGGAGTTCGACGACGTCGAAGTCCGTCATCTCGACGAGAAAGGGCGCGGCCGTGCGCTTCGCGCCGTTTGGTCCACTTCGGACGCACCGGTGCTGGCCTACATGGACGTCGACCTCTCGACCGATCTGGCCGCGCTCGGCCCGCTCGTCGCGCCGTTGATCTCCGGGCATTCCGATCTGGCCATCGGCAGCAGGCTCGCCCGCGGCGCGCGGGTGGTGCGCGGGGGAAAGCGGGAGTTCATTTCCCGCTGCTACAACCTGCTCCTGCGCGGCACGCTGGCGGCGAAGTTCAGCGACGCCCAATGCGGCTTCAAGGCGATCCGCGCCGACGTCGCCGAACGGCTGCTCCCCCATATCCAGGACACCGGCTGGTTCTTCGACACCGAACTGCTGGTGCTGGCGCAGAAGTCGGGGCTGCGGATCCACGAGGTCCCGGTCGACTGGGTGGACGACCCTGACTCGTCGGTGAACATCGTCGCCACCGCGACCGCCGACCTCAAGGGCATCGCGCGGCTGACCAGGGCGACACTGACCGGCCAGATCCCGATCAGCGGCCTGCGCGAACAACTCGGCCGCGCGCCGATCCAGGTACAGGCACCCGGGGTGGCGCCGAGCCTCGTGCGGCAACTGGTGCGGTTCGCCGCCGTCGGCGTCGTCAGCACCCTTGCCTACCTTGTGCTTTTCCTGCTGCTGCGGACTTTCACCGGTGCGCAGGCCGCGAACCTTGTCGCACTGCTGGTGACCGCGATCGGCAACACCGCGCTCAACCGGCGGCTGACCTTCGGCATTCGCGGCTCCGGCGGCGCCGGGTTGCACCAGTTCCAGGGCCTCGTCGTCTTCGGGCTCGGGCTCGGCCTCACCAGCGGCGCGCTGGCGCTGCTGCACACGATGACGGCGCCGGGGCTGCCGCTCGAGATCACCACGCTCGTGCTCGCGAACCTCGCGGCCACCGTGCTGCGTTTCCTGCTACTGCGCGGCTGGGTCTTCCGGTCCCGCCACCGGCCCGCCACCGAGATGGAGAGCTGAACCATGACCACCGCACTCACTTCCCGGGTGGAACCCAGTCCTGCGAAGGAAAGCGTGGAGAAACCACCGGAACGCTGGGTCCGCCCCGCCGTTTTCGGCCTGCTGGCCGTCACCGCGCTGCTGTACTTCTGGAACCTGACCGCCTCCGGCTACGGCAACTCCTTCTACGCCGCCGCGGTCCAATCCGGGACGCAGGACTGGAAGGCGTGGCTGTTCGGTTCCCTCGACGCGGGGAACGTGCTGACCGTCGACAAACCCCCGGCCGCGCTCTGGGTCACGACGGCGTTCGCCAGGGTCTTCGGCTTCTCGAGTTTCACCGTGCTGGCCCCGCAGGCGCTGATGGGGGTCGCCTCGGCCGGCCTGCTGTACCTGACGGTGAAACGGACGTCCGGGCCGGTCGCCGGCCTGTTCGCCGGTGCCGCGCTCGCCGCGACCCCGGTCGCCGCGCTCATGTTCAAGTTCAACAACCCGGACGCGCTGCTGACACTGCTCCTGATCGTCGCCGCGTACTGCACGGTCCGCGCGATCGAGAAGGCGAGCCCGCGCTGGCTGGCGTTCGCCGGCGCCGCCATCGGGTTCGGCTTCCTGACGAAGATGATGCAGGCGTTCCTGGTGCTGCCCGCGTTCGGGCTCGCGTATCTGATCGCCGCCCCGACGTCTGTACGCAAACGTTTGCTTCACCTGCTCGGCGCGGTCGTTTCGGTGCTCGTCTCGGCAGGCTGGTTCCTCGCGCTGGTGGACCTGTGGCCGACGGATTCGCGGCCGTACATCGGCGGCTCGACCGACGACAGCCTGCTCGAACTCGCGCTGGGCTACAACGGTCTCGGCCGGATCTTCGGCGAAGGCGGCGGCATGATGGTCGGCGGCACGGGTGGGGGCATGGGTGGCGGGAACGTCGGTTTCGGCGGTGAGAGCGGCCTGACCCGGATGTTCGGCGCCAGCTTCGGCGGCGAAGTGTCGTGGCTGCTGCCGGCGGCGCTGATCGGGCTGGTCGCGGGGCTGTGGTTCACCCGGCGGGCCGCGCGGACCGACAAGACCCGCGCCGCGCTGCTCGTCTGGGGCGGCTGGCTGCTCGTGACCGCGCTGGTGTTCAGCTACATGAGCGGCATCGTGCACCCGTACTACGCCGTCGCGCTGGCGCCGTCGATCGCGGCCGTGGTGGCGATCTCCGGGACTTCGCTGTGGCGGGGCCGGGCGCATCTCGGGCCTCGGGTGTTCCTTTCGCTGATGATCGCGGCCAGCGCGGTCTGGGCGTACATCCTGCTGGACCGGAACGCCGACTGGCTGCCCGCGCTGCGCTGGATCGTCGCCGGGCTCGGCCTGGTGACCGCGACCGTCGTGCTCGTGGGCGTCCCGCCGCTGCGCAGACTCGTCGCCGTCGTCGCGACGGTGTCCGTGCTGACGGTCGGCCTCGCTACCACCGCCTACGCCGTCGAAACCGCGATACTGGCGCATTCCGGGTCGATCCCGACGTCCGGTCCGGCCACCGGCGGCACTCGGGTCATGGGCGGCGGCATGGGGATGGACGAGGAGGCGTCTTCCGAACTCGGGGCCGCGCTCGCCGCGACCACGACGAAATGGGCGGCGGCGACGTCGAGTTCGCAGTCTGCGGCGAGCCTGGAACTCGCGAGCGGGAAGCCGGTGATCGGCATCGGCGGCTGGAGCGGCCAGGACCCGGCGCCGACGCTGGCGGAATTCCAGCAGTACGTGGCGAACGGCGACATCGCGTACTACGTCGAGGGCGGCCGCGGCGGTGGTCCTGGTGGTGGTTCGAACGAGATCTCCGAATGGGTCGCGGCGAACTTCACCGCCACCACGGTCGGCGAGCAAACGGTGTACAGACTCCTCTAATGCGGGGCAGACAAAGATGGCGTCTCTGATAGTGGGTGCGTGGTAAGCCGCCCTGGATTCTGTCGCCGGTTCACGACATGTGTCCCCACGGTGTTGCGGGTACGGCGGCGGAGCATATGCGGTTCCCGCTGGGGGTCGTGAGTGTTTGGGTCGTTCTAGCGAAGGGTGTTTCAGGTACCTGCGGCGGATGAGCCGGGTAGCGGCCGGTCCTTGAAGGACTCCTTAAGAAACCCAGAGTCCTTCAAAGTTCCCCCTCACCCGTTCCGGAAGGCCATCACGAGCCCCCACAGCACCACCAGTCACCACGGCGGCGCGTGAAGGACCCCTTCCCTCGGCTCAGCCGAAGAAACTCGACCTTCACACCTTCCCCAGTACAGGAAGGCCCCCTTCCTTGCGCTAGACGCAAGCAAGGGGGCCTTCATGTACTTCACGCGAGCAACGCCGCAGGTGACGCGTAAGTGCTCAAGAGCGGGTTCGCTCTAACGGCCTAAAACACTCACGACCCCCTCCTGAAACAACACAAATTGCTCAAACCGGACACTTGCACCCCCGCATAGCGTCCTTTGTAGACAGTCCTACCGCGTGACCTCGCCTGGCCGGTCTGGCACCACTTCGGGGACGCTTAGCCGAAACTCACGCCGTCCTTCCCCCGGCCGCGCTGGTCGGACGAGAACGGGCACGCGCCGGAGCGCTCCGAACGGCGGCTGACGGCGCTGGCCGAGGCGGTGGCGATCGTCCGGACGCTGATCACGCGCCTGCGATAAGTCACTCGTCCGGAGGACATCACCCCCTCCGAGGAGGGATCTTCCAGCGGTTCGCGCCCGAGATGCTCGCGGTATGAACAAAACCAGGAAAGTCCTCGTCACCCTGTCCATGGCCGCGGTCACCCTGCTCGGGGCCGGGGCGGCGGCAGACGCCGCACCCGGGCGGACCGTCTCGATGACCGGCCGGGCCGAACTCGATACCCAGGACCCGCTGACGACGTTCGAATTCATGGTTCATGCGAAGGGGAACGGCCGCACCGGCGACGGCGTGGTCTGGATGGCGCACCACGTCGGTGATCAGCTCGCCTGGCTCGTCGCCCGGGTCGACTGCGTCCGGGTCGAGGGCAACGTCGGAACCGTGACCGCGACCGTCACCGACGCGGAGGCCTTCACCGGCGCGGTGCCCGGCGACCCGATCAGCCTGACAGTGCGGGACAACGGGACGAAGGACGTGATCGCGTTCGGGTCGCGGGAACAGGTCGAGCGCAAGTGCCAGGCGGCGGCCGGGCAGGCACTGGAGATCACGAGGGGTGACTTCCGGCTGGGGCGGTGACTCGGGGCGCGGTTGGCCGTGAAACCCGTCGACAGCCGGCTGACACCGAACCCTCAGCCCGCGCACAGGAACCGGGCGGATCCTGGAAGCCGGGGAAGGCATCACCCAGGGGTGAGGAGAAGACCGTGACGAGCAGGCAGCTTCCGCACTGGCATACGGCGAGCGCGCAGGGGCCGCGCGAACACAACGCGGACGCCGTCGGGGCGTACGTGGCGGCGGGCGGCGCGGGGATCGTGTTCGCGCTGGCGGACGGCGTCGGGGATCGCCCGAGTGCGGCGCGCGCGGCCCGCACGGCGGCGTCGGCGGCGGCCCGGACGCCGGTCGAGCAGGGCCCGGTCGCGGGTGTTCTCGCAGCTCAGCGCGCGGTTCTCGCACTCGGCGAGACCGGTGACTGCGTACTCGTCGTGGCGGTACAGACCGACTCCGGCTATGGCGTCGCATGGGTCGGGGACACCCGGGCGTACGCTTGGGACGGATACACGGTCCGGCAGGTGACCAAGGACCACACTCTCGCGCAGTACTTCCGCGACCACGATCAACCCGTGACACCGCGGATGGAGCACATTGTCACTACCAGCGTCCGCACCGCGGGCGAGCATGAGATCGGCACGGCAGGCATCACCACCGGCGGACTCCTGCTCACCAGTGACGGCGTACACAAGACGCTGAGCGGGCAGACCATGCTCGGCATCCTCGGGATGCCGGACAGGGCGGCGGCGGAGCTGGTCCGGACGGCGATCTCGGCCGGTGGCTCCGACAACGCCACCGCCATCGTGGTGGATCCGCCGGGAGCGGATCTCACCACGGAGAAGTTTCGCGTCGCGGCCTGAACCGGGCGGTCAGGCCGCGACGCGATCCCGTTTCAGCTGACGGTACTCGCGAAGCACCAGCACGACGATCACGATGTCGAGAGCGGCGAAGAATGGCAACGCGATCGAGTGCGTGTGTATCGCCCGGATGATCTCGTAGACCACGAACGCCGAGAGCACCACGGCCGCGACCGGGTAGGCACGCAGCACCTTGCGCGCGAGCGCCCAGACCAGCCCGAGCTTGATGAGCCCGTGCGCGACGAGGTACACGACGGCGAACGTCCGGCCCTCGACGAAGTGACCGGCGGCGAGTTCGAGATGCCGCGCGAGCGTCCCCTCGGGGTCGCCGAGCAGGTCGCGCGTGACCACCGCGTGCGCGAAGCCGGTGACCACCGAAGCCGGGACGATCATCAGGAGGAGGCCGCCGACCAGCTGCAACGCGCCATCGAGGCCTTTCAGGGCGATGGCGATCCGGAACAGCTTCTCGGTGGTCATGAGCGCTCCCTCCACGATCACCTCACCCTGCCCCACGCGGCCGCCGTGCGCAGTGAGCGTCACCGGAACAGGCGGTCTTGGCAGCGGCGGCAGCGCTCGTGTCGCGCCGTCCGGCCGGAGAGGTCCCTGCCGTAGAAGGGAAAGCACACGGCACCGCATAACGCGAGGTAGACCCGCCCGCACCGCAGCGGCCGCTCCCCGACGTTGTGCGCCACGCCCAGTGCCCGGTGACGCACTCCGGCTTCGGGCAGCCAGCCGTCTTCGGGCAGCTTCGCCAGCACGTCGGCGTCGACGTCGTCTGAACGACGGAGCAGTGCCGCGCCCAGTTCGCTGAGCCGTTCCCCGAGATCCCGGAGGACGTCCGCGCGCGGCGCGTCGTCCTCGACCATCCGGGTGACGGAGGTGATGTCGACGCCGAGTGAGCCGTGGAGGTCCCGGAGCCGGTCGAGCAGGCGGTGGTCCATGCACTTCCATTAGGGCGTTGCGCCCGGGCAACGGAAGGGTCAGGCCGCGTAAGTGACCCGGCCGTTCAGCACGGTGGCGGTGATGGGGATGTCGCGCAGTCCGGCCGGGGACAGCCGCGCCGGATCGACCGCGGTGACGACCAGATCCGCGACCTCTCCCACCGTCACCGAAGTCCGGCCGCCGGACGACGCCGCGAGCGCGGCCTCCAGCGGCATGGCCTGCTCCGGATGCCACGGCGGCCGGTCGTCGTCGGTGCGGCTGATCGCGGACGCGATACCGTCCCACGGGTCGAGCGGCGCGACCGGCGCGTCCGAGCCGAACTCCAGCTTCACCCCGGCGCGATACAAGGCACCGTAAGGGAAAGCCCGATCGGTCCATCCGTGCCAATGCCGGTCGGCGACGTCCCGGTCGTCCGGCTGGTGCGCCGGCTGGACACTCGCGACGACACCCAGGCCGGCGAAGCGCGCGACATCTTCGGCGCGGAGCAACTGCGCGTGCTCGATCCGGCCCTGGCAGCCGACGCCTGCGAAGGCGTCGAGCGCGATCTTGTTGGCGTGGTCGCCGATCGCGTGCACCGCGGGCGAGAGTCCGTACTCGGAAGCCTTGCGCAGCAACGGTTCGAGCTCCTCGGGTGGCAGTTCCAGCAGCCCGTGGGACTCGGTTCCGGCGTAGTGCCCGACGCAGTACGCGGTGCGCGTGTTGAGCGAGCCGTCGACGAATAGCTTGAACGGGCCGACGGTGAGCAGCCCGCCGGTGTCTTCGAGGACGTCGCCGGTGCGGTGGCCGCGCTCGACGGCGGTGTCGAGCAGGTACTTCGCGATCACGCAGGAAACGCGGACCGGCAATGGTTTCCGCGCCAGCCTTCGCCGCCAGTCGGTGACGGTGTCGGTGTACTCGTAGTCGACGATCTTGGTGACGCCGCGGGCGGCCGCGGCGTCGAGCGCGGCGGCGACCCAGCCGTCGATGACGTCGGTGGGCGCGACCGGCAGTTCGGCCGTCGCGCTCATGCAGTCGTTCTCCAGCAGTACGCCGGTCGGGTGATCGCGGCCGATGAGTTTCAGCGCGGCCGGGCTGAGCCACAGCGTGTGGAGGTCGGCGCTGAACAGGGCAACGGGGTGCCCGGGGAGCGCCTTCTGAAGCAGGTCCTTGTGTGGCGCGTCCGGCCAGAGGCCGTCACGGAACCCGGCACCGACCACGAGATCGCCCGGCGGCACCGGGTTCGCCAACAAGTGTGCGAGCACGAGTTCGACGGCGTGCGCGGCGGACGTCGCCTCCCCCAGCGGGATCCGGCGGCGTGCCGCCGACCACTGCGCGGTGTGCACATGCGCGTCGACGAGGCCGGGAAGCAGTGTGCCGCCGTGCCCGTCCAGGATCTCCGACGCCTCACCTGCCTGCCCAGGGCCCTCGATGGCCGCGATCCGGCCGCCCTTGATCAGCACGTCCGACAGGGAACCCGCCAGACCGACCCGGACCCGGCGCAACAGGAGATCGTCCACGCCCTCACCTTGCCAGCCCCGCCGCGTTTAGTCCTCTGGTTGCGGTCGTTGGCATCGCGAACGACCGCAATTAGAGGACTAAACGCGGGCGGTCAGGGGCAGGCGAAGGTGAGTTTTCGGCGGCTTCCCGCCGCGATCACCATCGCCGTCTTCGGCACCGTCGGTTTCGCCACCGTCGCGCCACTGCGGGCCCTCGTCATGGACAAGCCCGCGCTGGCGCTCGCCGGACTGCTGGTCGCGGTCATCTCAGGCATGCTCGACCATGGGCGGCGGAAGGCTCGTCGCACCGAACCGGCCCCCGCCGCCTGACCCGCAGGTAACCACGAAAGGAAAGCAAGTGACCGACATTCCCACCGTCAAGCTCAACAACGGGGTGGAGATGCCGCAGCTCGGGTTCGGCGTCTTCCAGGTGCCGGACGACGAGACCACCGCGGCGGTCAAGACCGCACTCGACGCCGGCTACCGCAGCATCGACACCGCCACCATCTACGGCAACGAAGCCGGAGTGGGCAAGGCACTCGCCGAGTCCGGCATCGCCCGCGACGACCTGTTCATCACCACCAAACTGTGGAACAGCGACCAGGGCTACGACGCAACCCTCAAGGCCTTCGACGCGAGCCTGGCCAAACTCGGCCTGGAGCGGCTGGACCTGTACCTCATCCACTGGCCGACGCCGGAGCGCGACCTCTACCGGGACACGTGGAAGGCCTTCGAGAAGCTTTACGCCGACGGCCGGGTGCGCGCGATCGGCGTGTCCAACTTCCAGCCGGCCCACCTCGAACGGCTTCTCGACGCCGGTTCCGTCGTCCCGGCGGTGAATCAGGTCGAAGTGCACCCGTACCTGACGCAGGCCGAGGTGCGCGCGTTCGACGCGAAGCACGGTATCGCGACCGAGGCGTGGAGCCCGCTGGCCAAGGGCGGCGACCTCCTCGGCGAAGACGCGGTGAAGTCACTCGCGGAGAAGCACGGGCGCACGCCCGCGCAGGTCGTCCTGCGCTGGCATCTGCAGCTGGGCAACGTCGTGATCCCGAAGTCCGTGACGCCGTCGCGGATCAAGGAGAACCTCGACGTCTTCGGCTTCACGCTGTCGGAGGAGGACGTCGCTTCGCTGTCCGGCCTGGAGCGCGGTGAGCGGACGGGACCGGATCCCGACACCTTCAACGCGGCTTAGGACCTTTCCCAGGTAGCGGGCGTAGCGCTTCGTTTCCGCACGAGCCCTCTGTGTAGCCGGTTACTATTCGGCCGCACAGAAGGCTCTTGTGCGAAAAGAGGTAACCGGACGATGCAGGCCCGAGGACGCGCCGTCCTCGCGACACTCCTCCTGGTGGCGTTCCCGTTGGTGGTCGTCGCGATCGGGGTCGCGAGTGTGGTCGCGGGGCTGCGGATCCACGGCAGGACCGGCACCTACATCATGCTCGGCGGGCTCGCGATGATGGTCGCGCTGGGCTTCGGGCTGGTCAGCGCGCTGCGGGCGCGCCGTCCGCCGATCGAGGGGCCGCGGCTCGCCCGCGACGCCCATCCGGCGTTGTGGGCGATGATCGACGACCTTGCCGAGCAGGTGAAGACGCGGCCGCCGGACGAGATCGTGCTGATCGGCGAGATCAACGCCGCGGTCACCGAGGACGCCCGGTTCCTGGGGCTGCGGCCGGGCAAGCGCACGATGCTGATCGGGTTGCCGTTGCTGGCGGCGATGAGCGTGAGTGAACTGCGATCCGTGCTCGCGCACGAACTCGGGCACTACGGCGGCGGCCACACCCGGCTGCTCGCGCTGACCTACCGCGGCACGCAGACGCTGGCCTTCACCGTGGACCGGCTCGACGGCGGACCGGCCAGGGCCCTGCTGTCCGCGTACTCGAAGCTGTACCTGCTGGTCGCGCGGTCGGCGAACCGGCGGCAGGAACTGCAGGCCGACGAGGCGTCCGTACTCGCGGCAGGCAGCCGGACAGCGGCCGCGGCGCTGCGGAAGGTCGCGACGCTGACCCCGCTGTGGAAGGACTACTGCGAGCGCTACGTCTCGCTCGGCGCGACGGCGAGGCGCACTCCCGCCGTGCTGCTGGGTTTCCGGTCCTATCTCAACCACCCGGTTCAGCGCGACTGGGTGACCGAGTACACCGAAGAAGTCCTCGACGGCGAAGAGCTGTCGAAGTTCGACAGTCACCCGCCCACGAAGCGACGGATCGCCGCGCTGGCCGGTGTCCCGGACAACCCGGTCAAGCCGGACGCGCGGCCGGGCTGGACCCTGCTGGGTGCCCCGAAGGTCGACGTCCCCGATGCGGAACTGGACGTGCTGATCCGCGACGTCGGACCGCGCGCGGACTGGGACGAGGTCGTCAAACGGGCAGGCCGGGCGTCGGTAGCGGAGGGTGCGAAGCTGCTGACCTCGGCCGGGCTCGAAAGCAGGCTGGCGCCACGCGGCACGATCGGCGAGGTCGTGCGGGTGCTGCGTGACGGCGACGCCGACGCACTCGCGAAACCCCTGCGGGCCCCGTCCCGCGAGGAGGGTCGCGCACTGCTCACCGAGTTGTTCGCGGACACCGTCACCGCCGCGCTGGTCGACCACGGCGTCGCCGCGCACCGGCTGAACTGGGGCGGCGGCTGGGAACTGTGCCTCGGCGACGGCGAGCCATTCGACGTCGCCGACCTGGTCGGGCCCGCCGTGGCGAGCCCGCGCGCGGTCGACGAACTGGTCCACAACCTGCAACTGCTGAACGTGCCCGCCACCTACTTCTGCAAACAGGAGCCCGAGCGGGAGCCGGATCCCGCCGAGGACCGGATACTCGGGTTGTTCACCGCGCTGAAGGCCAAGCGAAAGCTCTACGACCTGATCGTCTGCGACAGCGAACTGGCGTTGCTGCCGATGGCGCGTTCGGTGCTGCTCCGCCGCGGCGTCGCCGGGCTCATCGGGGCACGCGGGGTGTCGGACCGCAAACGGATCCGGAAGCTGCGGGAACGCGGCCTCGACGACCTGCGTGCCGAACCGGGCGCGCGACGGATCCCGTTCGCGGACATCGTCGCGGGTGGCTTCCCCCGCCGGAAGCTCACCACCTACCTGACGATGGAACTCACCGACGGCGAGACACTGGAACTGGCGATCACCGGCAACACCGAGGATTTCGGGACGGCCAACGCCGACCTGAAGGAGTTCTTCGCTTCGCTGAAGGGCTAAGAACTCTTGAGGGGACCGTGGCGTAGTGCCCGGGCCCACTGTGACCGCCCTGTTCGCGGGGGTTCGCCCGGTCCGCGGCCAGGGCGAAGACGTGACTCGCGTGCCCAGACGCGTAACTCACGTGCTTGAGCACGTCACTCGCGTGCTTGGAAGCGTAACTCGCGTGCTCAGGGACGTAACTCGCGTGCCTGGATGCCGAACTCGGTGTGCGCGGTCTGAGCACGCGAGTTACGCCTCCAAGCACGCGAGTTACGTCTCTAAGCACGCGAGTTCCGTGTTTGAGCACGCGAGCGCGGTGCGGCGCCACCCCGGAAACCTCCGGGACCCCACCGGGAAACCTCCGGGAGCGAACCTCCGGGATTAAGCCTTGAAGCCGACCCCGCCGAGGCTCAGGTGGTTCAGGTCGGTCAGCGGCACCAGCCGCGGTCCCTCCGGCCACCATTGGTGCAGGTGCACGACGCCGGGTTCGAGGACCTCCAGGCCGTCGAACAGCGACTCGATCTCCTCGCGGCTGCGGTGCACCGTGCGGTGGCCGGTTTCGGCCATCAGGTCGTCGAGCTTCCGGGCGAGCGCGCCGCGTGCGCCGTCGCCGGGGGTGAAGTCGTGCGTGAGCAGCACGTACGAACCCGGCGCGATCGCGTCGACGTAGGCACGCACGATGGCTTGTGCCTTGCCGAGGTCTTCGATGTGGTGCAGCACCGAGTTCAGGATCACCGCGACCGGGCGGTCGAGTTCGATGTGCTCGACGACCACCGGGTCGGCCAGTGTCTGCTCGGGATCGGTCAGATCCGCGCCGCTGACGTGGACGAGGTGATCCTCCAGCAGCGCCAGCCCGTGTGCCTGGACCACCGGATCGTGGTCGACGTAGACGACCAGGGCGTCGGGGTTGTACCGCTGCGCCGACTGGTGGGTGTTCTCCACGGTGGGCAGGCCCGACCCCAGGTCGAGGAACTGGTCGATCCCGCGGGTGCCGGCGAGGAACCGGACGACCCGGCTCGCCCAGGCGCGGAACTCCTTGGCCATCGTGGCGGAGTCGGGGGCCAGTGCCAGCAGGTCCGCGACGGCCTGCCGATCGACCTCGTAATAGTCGTGTCCCCCGAGCAGGGCGTCCTTCATCCGGGCGAGATTGGGCTTGCTGTAGTCGAGGGGTAGCGGGCGCCTCGGCACAGACCGGACCTCGTCCGAAGTCATGGACACGTTCCACCCTTCAGCCGCGTGCTGCCTGCGGCGAACGCGGCCCACGGCTCCCTCGACATCGACGGACAGTACTCAGGTTACGACATGGCGTGTAGCAAAGTGAACCTCCCCAAGGGCCTTGCCTACCTGCGGTGATCATTCATGCGGGCAGCGTCGCGTCAGCCGAAGGCGAGTTCACTCCAGGTGACACCGCCGTCGGTGGTGCGGTAGACGGCCGATCCGCCGTCCGCGTCGGGCAGCCCGTCGACGACGACGCCGACGTGTTCGGCGGGGAAGTCCAGGTCGTTGAGGCAGACACCGCGACCGCTGAGCACCGTCGTCGTCCAGGTGGTGCCGCCGTCGGTGGTGCTGTGCAGGAATCCGGTGCCGCCGCCCTCCGCCGCCACGGTCGCCGCAGCCGGGGAAGCGGCGCTGAAACTTTGGTTGATCCCGGCGGTCGGCGCTTGCGCCGTTCCGGTGAAGTGTCCGCCGAGCTTCGGCGCCCGCCACAGCCGCCGGACGGTCGCCCCCGGTTGCGGCGCCCCCGGGCCCCCACTGCACAGCGCCAGCACCTGCCCCCGCCGGAGTCCGCTCAAGGAAGCCGAGGTGTCGGCCGGACAGGGCGGCGGCGCGCTCGCGAAGGTCAGGCCGTCGGATGACGTCCAGTACTTCTGGACGCGGTAGTCGGCGCCCATCGAGACCTGGACCCCGCCGCTGGTGGCGATGTCGCCGTAAGTCGTCGAGCCGGTGACGGTGAACCCCGTGACCGGCAGGAGGTTCCGCGTTCCGGCGAGTCCGGCGTACAACGTCGTCCTCGACGGCGTGCCGAAACCGGTGACCATCGCGTACACCCGAGACCCTGATTCGGCGATTTTCGAAAGATAGAAGGGTTCCCGGACCCCCGCGAGCCGGATGCGGGACCACTGGCGGCCACCGTCGCGGCTGGCGAGCAGCTGGGTGCCGTCGGAGAGGAAGACTTCGCGCTCGTCGATCACCGTGAGTTTGACCTGGTTGTGGTTGTCCGGCAACGAGATCGGCGGCGTGCCGAGCCGCTGCCAGTGCTTCCCGCCGTCGGTCGTCGACAGCAGTGACGCGCACCGGGCCGGTTTCCCACACGGCGCGAAGCCGAGGACGAGCCCGTGCTCCGGCCCGGTCCAGCTCGTCGAGGCGGGTGCGAAACCCTTCGGTACCAACGATTCCGCGGCGGCCGCCGGAACGGGAACAGCGAGGGCGAGCAGTAAGGCGGCGACGGGCGCGGCCCACCGGTTCGGCTTCATGATCACGAGACGTCCGGCCCTTCCGGGGGTTGTCCGCCGTTCGGGGTGAACGCGCCGGTCACGTCCGGTACGCTCGCACACCTTGTTTCACCCGGGGCCGGACCGGGTATACGGCGTTCGGCCGGTGAGACGGAGGTAGCACCGATGGACGACGCGGCAGCGCGCGCTGACGGTGACGACGGAGATGACGGAGACGCCGGGACCACCCAACGCCGTTTCAGCCTGAACGTCCACGACCCGGACCACCTGCCGCGTAAACTCGCCGGCCGGTACGAAGTGGGCGATCTGCTCGGCCGCGGCGCGACGGCACGGGTGTTCCGCGCCCGTGACCTCCTCGAAAAGCGCGAGGTCGCGCTGAAACTGTTCCACGCCGACACGATGGCCAGTGACGAACGCCGTCGCGACCAGGAGATCCAGACACTCAGCGTGGTCCGCCACCCCGGCTTGGTCCCGCTGTACGACGCGGGCTCCGACGACGGCTACAGCTATCTCACGATGCGGCTGGTCGACGGGCCCAATCTGGCCCAGTGCCTGCGGTCCGGCCCGCTCTCCCAGGACGTCGTCGTCGACCTGGCCGCCCGGCTGGCCGACGCGCTGGCGCATGTCCACGCGCACGGCATCACCCACCGCGATCTCAAGCCGGCGAACATCCTGATGGCGGGCGACGGCCCGCTGATCGGCGATTTCGGCGTCGCGCACGCCTTCGACGCGACCAGGGTGACCGAGACCGGCGGTGTCGTCGGCACGGCGGCGTACATGGCGCCGGAACAAGTCCGTGGTGAGGATGTCGGCCCGCCCGCCGACGTCTACGCGCTCGGGCTTGTCCTGCTCGAATGCCTTTCCGGCGAACGGGAGTACACCGGGACGCCGGTCGAAGCCGCGGTCGGGCGGCTGCACCGGCAGCCGCGGATCCCCGCCGGGCTGTCCACCACGATGACGACCTTGCTGCGCGGGATGACCGCGCGGAAACCGGCGCAGCGCCCGACGGCCGCGGCGATCGTGCGGATCCTGCTGGAGGACTCCACCGGGACCGCGGTCGCCTACACCGGTCCCGCCGTCCGGAAGCGGGCCGCGGTGGTCGCCGCCATCAGCGCTCCGGCCGCCGCGATCACCATCGGTGTGCTGCTGGCGATCAACCAGACCGGCGCGGTCCCGCCTGCCCGGCCGGGCGGGCTGCTCCCGCCCGCGGCGACCGGGACCTCCGGTCCGGCGGCAGGCCAAGGACAGCCGTCCACCGAGGTCGTCGAGGTGCCCGCCCAGGCCCCCAGCGGCACCGTGGTGGTGACCGAAGACGTCCCGGTCCCCCGGAATCCGCCCGGCACCGGCGAAACCGTCGGCGTCACGTCGACGCCGAGCGGGGCGACCGCGACCGGCGGCGAGTCGAGCGCCCAGGACAAGCCCAGCCGGTCCAAGACCAAGACGAAAAGCAAAAGCAGGACGAACACCCAGGACCCCGGCTGAGCGTCCGCCCCGCCGGGAGTCCACTGTGGACGATGCTGGGAGACGGAGATGGAAGACGGAGATGGGAGACGGAGATGACCTACCTCAACGACCCGCGTGAGCCGCAGGAGGAGATCGTCGAGCGGACGCCACGCAGGATCCGCGTCGTGCGGGTCGTCAACGCCCTCGTCCGCGCCGTCTGTTCGGTGTTCGCACTGGTGCTGGTCGTGCACATCCTGCTCGTATTCGGGGAAGCCAATCCCGCCAATGGGTTCGCGCAGCTGATCGATCAGTGGTCACGCGGGGTCTCGCTTGGCCTGCGCAACCTCTTCACCCCGGACGGCGCCAAACTCCGCACCCTGCTCAACGACGGGCTGGCCGCCTTGCTGTGGTTGATCGTCGGCGGCGTGGTGACCGACCTGATCACCCGGATCGGCATGCCCGGCCCGAAGCGCGTCTGGTACCGGCGAACGCTCAGTTGAGCGAACCCGGCTCCCCTGGCGGAACGTCACCGGCCTGGGCCTGCTCGGCCTGGATGTCGGTGCCGTTCGCGGCGACCGCCTGCTCGGCGGGCTTCTTCTCCTGGCCGGACTCCGGCTGGGTGTCGAAATGCTCACGGCACCAGCGGCCGTAACGTCTCGCATGCACGGTCATGGTGGCACCTCCTCTTCTGCCACCAGAGTCCTCCAAGACTGTGACGGACGCCACTCGATTTGCGGTCTCAGGGTGTCATTTCGCGAATTCGGTGACGATCGCGGCGCAGAACGCGGGCAGGTCGTCGGGGTTGCGGCTGGAGATGAGGCCGTTGTCGTTGACGACCTCCTGGTCGACGACGGTGCCGCCGGCGTTGCGAATGTCGGTGCGCACACTGGGATACGACGTGAGGGTGCGGCCGCGGACGACGTCCGCCTCGACCAGCGTCCACGGTCCGTGGCAGATGACGCCGACCGGTTTGCCGCTGTTCACGAAGTCGCGGACGAACCGGACGGCGTTCTCGTCGGCACGCAGGTTGTCCGGGTTCATCGTGCCGCCGGGCAGCACGAGTGCGTCGAAATCGTCCACGGTGACGTCCTTGACGACCCGGTCGACGGGGAATTTGCCCCCCTTGTCGATGTCGCCGTTCATCGCCTGGATCTCACCGGCTTCCAGCGAGACGACCTCGGCCGTCGCACCGGCCTCGGTGACCGCTTTACGTGGTTCGACCAGTTCGACCTGCTCCACCCCGTCCGCTGCCAGGATGGCCACGCGGCGTCCATTCAGCGATTTCGCCATGAGTTCGTTCCCTCCTTCGGTCCGCTTTCGCCCGGTGACTACCCCGGGGCGGCCCCTTCGAACCACGGGTATGAACCCCGGCCACCGGGGGTATCCGCGCCGTATGCGACTTCGGCGAGCGGACCTGGGGTCCCCCGGCATCCGGAGGCGGCGCAGAGGTCGTGGTTTCGGCTATCTCACCCCGGACGGCGCGCCGCTGAAGGACAAGGAAACGATCGAGCGGATCGACCGGCTGGCGATCCCGCCCGCGTGGCGGCGGGTGTGGATCTCCCCGCACGAGAACGCGCATATCCAGGCCGTCGGGGTGGACGCCGCCGGCCGCCGCCAGTACCTCTACCACCCCGAGTGGCGGCGATCGCGGGACGAGGAGAAGCACGAACGGGTCCTCGCGCTGGCCCGGCGGCTCCCCCGGCTCCGCGAAGCCGTCCAGAAGGATCTCGATTCCCGCGGGTTCGGTCGCGAACGGGTGCTGGCCGGGGCGTTGCGCATGCTCGACCTCGGCGTGTTCCGGACCGGCGGAGAGGACTACGCCGACGAAAACGGCACGCACGGGGTGGCGACCCTGTTATGCGAACACGTCTCTGTCAGCGAGGGCTGCTTGCTCTGCGACTACCCCGCGAAAGGCGGGATCCGGCGGAAGGTCCGGCTGCGTGACGACGACCTCGTGAAGTTGATCCGGTCGCTCCGGCGGGCCCGGGGCGGGGAGGCACGCCTGCTCGCCTACCGCGACGGCCGTGGCTGGCAGGAAGTGCGGGCCGAAGACATCAACGAGCGGCTCAAGGAACTCGCGGGCGACGGCTTCACCGCGAAGGACCTGCGGACCTGGAACGCCACCGTCCTCGCCGCGTCCGCCTTCGCCAACGCGGAAAAGCCTTCCGGCAAAAGCGGTTTGAAACGTGTCGAAAAGGCCGTGATGACCAAGGTCGCCGAAGGTCTCGGCAACACCCCCACCGTCGCGAGACAGTCCTATGTGGACCCTCGGGTGACCGAGGCGTACACGCGGGACCGGACCATCGAGCGTGCGGTGCGGCGGGCGGGGAAGGTGGCCGACCCGGGGCAGGCGCGGACGATCGTCGAACGGGCGGTGGTGCGGCTACTGGACGGGGCGTGAACGAGCCGGGGCGCCCTCGATGGCGAGGACGGCGATGTCGTCGTGGGTGCCGCTGCCGAGCCAGTCCCGCACCGCCACGCGGACACGGCGCACGACCTCGCGGCCGGACAGTCCCCGGCAGCCGGTCAGCAGTTCACGCAGCCGCTCGTCCCCGAACAGGTCCGACGGCCGCTCGTGGTGGCGTGCCTCGGTGATCCCGTCGGTGTAAAGCAGGCAGACGTCGCCCTCGGCCAGCCGGATCGTCGTCTCGGCGAACCGGGCCTGCGGTGAGATCCCGACCAGGGTGCCGGGCAGGGTGATCTCGTCGACCCCGCCGCGGCGCCGCACGATCAGCGGCGCGGGATGCCCGCCGGAGGCCAGCGTGACACCGAGACCGTCCTCGCCCTCCAGTACCGAACCGAGCACGAGCGTCGCGAACCGGCCGCTGCCGCCGGTGATGAGCAGGGAGTTGAGCAGGCTCAGCAAGGTCGTGTTGTCGTGTTCGACGAGGTTGAGCGCGGCAAGGGTCTGCCGGACGCGGCCGGTCAGCGCGGCCGCTTCGGCACCCTTGCCGCAGACGTCGCCGAGGACGAACATCGCGCCGCCGTCTTCACGCGGCAGGACGTCGTAGAAGTCGCCGCCGACGTCGAGCAGCCCGCTCGACGGCTCGTACCAGACGTCGAACTTGACCCCGGAAACCTCCGGCGGCGGCGTCGGGCGCAGCGTGGTCTCCAGGCCGCGGGTGGCCTCTTCCTGGCGGGCGTAGCGCTGCGCGTTCGCCAGCGCGGTCCCGGCCGCGCGGGCGAACTCGGTGACCGCGCGGGAGTGGTCGTCGCCGAACGCGGGCGCACCGCGCCTGCCCAGCATGACGGCGCCGGTGACCCCGGTACCGCCGTCGAGATCGAGTGAGACCACGGTGACCGACGCGTGGCCGGCGAGCCGTTCCGCGACGACAGCAGGCAGCGTCGCCACCTCTTCCTCCGGGACGGTCTTGCCCTCGGGTTCCCCGGTGGAGGCGAACGTCTCGGCGAGCACCGGCGCCAGCTGGGCCGGGACCCGGCGGATGCGGCCGTGCCCGTGGCTCGTGCGGTGGTCGCAGCTCCACCACTCCCACCGGCCGCGAGTGGTGGGCAGCAGGACGAACACGCAGTCGGCCAGTTCGGCCGCGGCGACCTCGGCGACCACCTTCGCCGTCCCGTGCCGTCCTCGCGCGGAGGCGAGGCGGGGTGCCGAGGCGGCGAGGAAGCCGTCCACGCGGGGACCGTCGGCGGCGACCGCGGACGTCACCGTCCAGGCGTGCCAGCCGCCGGGCAGCGGGCGGATCCGCGCGGGGAAGCGGCGGCCAAGGTGCTCCACGTGGCCGACGTCGGGGCCTTCGGCGGCCAGTACCGGGCGTCCGCCACCGAACAGCTCCCTCGCCGCGGGGTTGGACCAGCGCAGCGCGCCGTCGACGTCCTGAACAAGCACCGCGTCACGGACGTCTTCGAGCAGCGCTCGCCAGAACCTCCCGGATTCGGGCAGCGCGCCCTCGCTCGTCGTCGGCGACGACTCCGAGGGGAGCGACGTCGAGGCCGGGGCCGGCCGTGACACCATTCCCGGACCTCCTCCTGCCTGGCGGGTAGCGCAGCGTGAGCGGGCGGACTGGCTCGAAGTGTAGGTCGAATCATGGCACGCTGATGCGACGACCATGGCTTGGCATGCGTGGTGGAGAGGGTCGACACAGATGACACAGCACGCCCAACGGGACCGGACCCCCGTGAAAGGTGGTGGCGCCCAGGTGGACGAAGCGACCCTGGAACGCCTGCTCTCGGCGGCCCGCGACCTCGGGGACGGCAACTTCCGGCGGCGGTTCGTGGCACACGGCGACGGGCTCGCGGCCCAGCTCGCGGGCGCCTTCAACGACATCGCCGAACGCAACCAGCGGCTCGTCGCCGAACTGCTGCGGGTGCGCGAGGCCGTCGGCAAGGAAGGCAGACTGACCGAGCGCGTCGCGGCCGAGATCGGCCCCGGCGGCTGGGCGACCGCGGTCGACGTGGTCAACGGGCTGATCGAAGACGTGAGCAGGCCCACGGCCGAGCTCAACCGGGTGCTCGGGGCGGTCGCCGAGGGCGATCTTTCCGAGCCGATGCCGCTGGAAGTCGGCGGACGTCCGCTGCAGGGTCAGTTCGCCGAGGTCGCGAAGACACTGAACGGCCTGATCAAACAGCTTTCCCGGTTCGCGACCGAGGTCACCAGAGTGGCCCGCGAGATCGCCACCGAAGGCCGTCTCGGCGGCCAGGCCGAGGTCCCGGGCGTGGCGGGCACCTGGCGTGATCTGACCGACAACGTCAACGTCATGGCCAGCAACCTGACCGACCAGGTCCGCAACATCGCCCAGGTGACCACCGCGGTGGCGCGCGGCGATCTGACCCAGAAGATCAACGTCGACGCACGCGGCGAGATCCTGGAGCTCAAGAACACCGTCAACATCATGGTCGACCAGCTGTCGTCGTTCGCCGACGAGGTCACCCGGGTCTCGCGTGAGGTGGGCAGCGAAGGCCGCCTCGGCGGTCAGGCGCAGGTCCCCGGCGCGGCGGGCACGTGGCGCGACCTCACCGACTCGGTGAACCTGATGGCGGACAACCTCACCGACCAGGTCCGCAACATCGCCCAGGTGGCCACCGCGGTGGCCAAGGGCGACCTGTCGCAGAAGATCAACGTCGACGCCAAGGGTGAGATCCTCGAACTCAAGAACACGCTGAACACCATGGTGGATCAGCTGTCGGCGTTCGCGGACGAGGTCACGCGGGTGGCGCGCGAGGTCGGCAGCGAAGGCCGTCTCGGCGGCCAGGCGACCGTGCCGGGGGTGGCCGGGACGTGGCGCGGGCTCACCGACTCGGTGAACCAGATGGCCGACAATCTGACCGACCAGGTGCGGAACATCGCCCAGGTCACCACCGCCGTCGCGAAGGGCGACCTGACCCAGAAGATCACGGTCGACGCACGCGGCGAGATCCTCGAGCTGAAGACGACCGTCAACACGATGGTCGACCAGCTCTCGTCGTTCGCCGACGAGGTCACGCGGGTGGCGCGCGAGGTCGGCACGGAAGGTCAGCTCGGCGGGCAGGCGCAGGTGCCAGGGGTCGCCGGGACGTGGCGCGACCTCACCGGGTCGGTCAACTTCATGGCGAACAACCTCACCGCGCAGGTCCGGAACATCGCCCAGGTGGCGACAGCGGTGGCGAAGGGCGACCTGTCGCAGAAGATCGCCGTCGACGCGCGTGGCGAGATCCTCGAACTCAAGAACACGCTGAACACCATGGTGGATCAGCTGTCCGCGTTCGCGGACGAGGTCACCCGCGTCGCCCGCGAGGTCGGCAGCGACGGACGGCTCGGCGGTCAGGCGGAGGTGCCCGGCGTGGCCGGGACGTGGAAGGACCTGACCGACAACGTCAACTTCATGGCGAACAACCTGACCGACCAGGTCCGGAACATCGCCCAGGTCACCACCGCCGTCGCGAAGGGCGACCTGACCCAGAAGATCATCGTCGACGCGCGTGGCGAGATCCTGGAGCTCAAGAACACCGTCAACATCATGGTCGACCAGCTCTCGGCGTTCGCCGACGAGGTCACCCGGGTCTCCCGGGAGGTCGGCACCGAAGGCAAGCTCGGCGGCCAGGCGCAGGTGCGCGGCGTCGCGGGGACGTGGAAGGACCTCACCGACAACGTCAACGTCATGGCCACCAACCTCACCGATCAGGTGCGGAGCATCGCCACGGTGACCACCGCGGTGGCGAACGGCGACCTGTCGAAGAAGATCGCGATCGTCGCGCAGGGCGAGGTCGCGGTCCTCGCCGAGACGATCAACAGCATGGTCGAGACGTTGCGCGCGTTCGCCGACGAGGTCACGCGAGTCGCGCGCGAGGTGGGCACGGAAGGCATCCTCGGCGGCCAGGCCCGCGTGCCGAACGTGGCGGGCACCTGGAAGGCGTTGACGGACAACGTGAACGTCATGGCCGACAACCTGACCGGCCAGGTGCGGAGCATCGCCACCGTGACCACCGCGGTGGCGCAGGGCGATCTGTCGAAGAAGATCGACATCGACGCGCGCGGCGAGATCCTCGAACTCAAGACGACCATCAACACGATGGTCGACCAGCTTTCGGCCTTCGCCTCCGAAGTCACCCGTGTCGCCCGCGAGGTCGGCACGGACGGCACGCTCGGCGGTCAGGCGGAGGTGCCCGGCGTCGCCGGGACGTGGTCGCGGCTGACCGAGAGCGTGAACCAGCTGGCCGGGAACCTGACCACCCAGGTGCGGGCGATCGCGCAGGTCGCCACCGCGGTGACCGCGGGCGATCTGACCCGGCACATCACCGTCGACGCGTCCGGGGAGGTGGCCGAACTCAAGGACAACATCAACCAGATGATCGCGAACCTGAAGGAGACCACCCGCGCAAACCGCGAACAGGACTGGCTCAAGACCAACCTCGCCCGGCTGTCCGCGCTCATGCAGGGGCACCGCGATCTGGCGTCGGTGGCGTCGCTCATCCTGTCCGAACTGACGCCGCTGGTGTCCGCTCAGCAAGGCGCGTTCTTCCTCGCCCGCGAGGACGAGCAGGAGGAGACCATCCTGGAGAGCATCGCCACCTACGGGCTGGCGAAATCCCAAGCGGGGCTTCGGTTCTCGCCCGGCGAGTCGCTCATCGGCCAGGCAGCCGTCGACCGCCGCACGATCCTGGTCCACGAGGCTCCGCCGGAGTACGCGCTGATCTCGTCCGGTCTCGGTTCGGCCGCCCCGGTGAACGTGATCGTGCTGCCGGTGCTGTTCCAAGGCGAGGTGCTCGGCGTGCTGGAACTGGCGACCATCAACGCTTTCAGCACCGTCCACATCGACCTGCTGGAGCAGCTGAAGGAGACCATCGCGGTCAACGTCAGCACCATCCAGTCCAACTCGCGCACCGAAGCGCTGCTGACCGAATCCCAGCGCCTGGCACAGGAACTGCGTGCGCGTTCCGAGCAGTTGCAGGCGCAGCAACGGGAACTGCGGCGGTCCAACACCGATCTCGCGGAGAAGGCGGCGCTGCTGGCACAGCAGAACCGCGACATCGAGGTCAAGAACAGCGAGATCGAGCAGGCGCGGCAGGAACTCGAAGAGCGCGCCGGGCAGCTGACCATGGCGTCGCAGTACAAATCCGAGTTCATGGCGAATATGTCGCACGAACTGCGGACCCCGCTCAACAGCGCGCTGATCCTGGCGAAACTGCTTTCGGAGAACCCGGACGGGAACCTGTCGGAGAGGCAGATCCAGTTCGCGCGGACGATTTACTCGGCGGGCAGCGACCTGCAGCAGCTGATCAACGACATCCTCGACATGGCCAAGGTCGAAGCCGGGCACCTCGACCTGCAGATGTCCGACGTCACGCTGCCCGAACTCGTCGAGTACGTCGAATCGATCTGCCGTCCGCTCACCTCGGACAAGGGCCTGGAATTCGCCGTCCTGATCGACCCGCCGGTGCCGTCGTCGATCCACACCGACGAACATCGTGTGCAGCAGGTGCTGCGGAACCTGCTGTCCAACGCGGCGAAGTTCACCGACGAGGGCGGCGTGCGCCTGCACATCCGGATGGCCGACCCCAGCGAGGTCGAGGCCGAGTCGCTCCGCCAAGCCCCCGGCGTCCTCGCGTTCGCCGTCGAGGACACCGGGATCGGCATCGCGCCGGACAAACTCGCGATCATCTTCGACGCGTTCCGCCAGGCCGACGGCACCACCAGCCGCAAGTACGGCGGAACTGGGCTCGGCCTGTCGATCAGCCAGCAGCTGACGGAACTGCTCGGCGGCGAACTCCGCGTCCGCAGCGAACCCGGCAAGGGCAGCACGTTCACCCTGTACCTGCCGGTGAGCGCGTCGAACCTGGTCGTGCCGACCGCGCAGGCGAGTGGTCTCCCGCTGATCATGGCCGTCCCGCAGGTGATCCCGGTCCCCTCGACGGCTCCGGCGCAGCGGTTCCACGGCGAGAAGATCCTGATCGTCGACGACGACCTGCGAAACGTCTTCGCACTGGCCGCCGTGCTGGAACGCGACGGACTGGAGGTCATCTACGCCGAGACCGGCGTCGCGGGCATCCGGGCACTGGAACGGCACGAAGACACCGCGCTCGTCCTGATGGACGTGATGATGCCCGAACTGGACGGCAACGCCACGATCACCGCCATCCGCGCCGAAGCCGCACACGAGGACCTGCCCGTGATCGCCGTCACCGCGAAGGCGACCGCCGAGGACAAGGCGCGAACCCTGGCCTCGGGTGCCGACGACTACGTGACCAAGCCGGTGGACACGGACCGGCTGCTGGACCTGATCGCGGCGCACCTGGAAGCCGATGCCGCCTCCAGCGGCCTCTCGCGGCCCGTAAGGCCCTCAGCACGATGTCGTATCCGGCCGCTTCCATCAGCACGATCGTTTCGCGGGTTGCCCGCGCGACACCGCCGAGAGTCCCCGAAGTCGGCGAAGGGC
>NZ_JBFBBY010000077.1:0-38758 GCF_040682875.1 Amycolatopsis sp. NPDC051071
CTCGGCTGAGCCGAGGGAAGGGGTCCTTCACGCGCCACCGTGGTGACTGGTGGTGCTGCTGGGGCTCGTGATGGCCTTCGGGACGGGCGAGGGGAACCTTGAGGGACTCTGGGTCCCTCCAGGAGTCCTCCAAGGACCGGCCACTACCCAGCTCACCCGCCGTAGATACCTAAACACCCTTTGCTAGAACGACCCAAAACACTCACGACCTAGACCTTCGCCCGAAAGCAGTCCTTCACGTGGTCGTCGACCATGCCCGTCGCCTGCATCAACGCGTAGCACGTCGTCGGCCCCAGGAAGACGAACCCGCGCTTCTTGAGTTCCTTCGCCATCGCCTTCGACTCGTCGGTGATCGCCGGGACGTCCGCCATCGTGCGGGGCCGTTTGTGCCGCGCCGGCGCGAAGGACCACAGCAGGTCGTCGAGCGAACCGTCCAGTTCCGAGATCGCGCGGGCGTTGTTGATCGCCGCGAGGATCTTGGCCCGGTTCCGCACGATCGACGCGTCTTCCATGAGGCGGGCGACGTCGTCGTCGGTGAAGTCGGCGACCTTCTTCGGCTTGAACCGTTTGAACGCCGTCCGGAACGACTCCCGTTTGCGCAGGATCGTGATCCACGACAGGCCGGACTGGAACGACTCCAGGCACAGGCGTTCGTACAACTCCTCGTCACCGTGGAGCGGGACTCCCCATTCGGTGTCGTGGTACGCCACGTAGTCCGGGGCCGAATTGCCCCACGAGCACCGTTTGATCCCGTCCGTGCCCAGCAGCTCAGCCAACCCGATACCCCTCCGCGTACTTCACGAACCTCTGCAGGCACAGCCGCAGCCCCAGCTCGAATCCCGGTTTCGCGACCGGCCAGCCGAGCCGCCCGACGACGCCGAACGGCGGCCGCAGATGCTCCGCCCAGACGAACGTCGACGCGTGCGGCCCCTTCTCGATGACCTGGAACACCCCGGTGCCCTGCACGATCTTCCCCAGATGCCGCACGACGCACCGCAGCGGCGGCTCCCAGGCGGTGATCTCCATGGTGTCGGTGAACCCGATCCCGGCGACGCCGGTGAACGCCGACAGCTTCGAGCCAACGCTGCGCCCGTTGCCCTCGACGACCTTCACCTCGGTGCCGATCATCCATTCGCACTGGCGTTCCCAGTCGGTCAGTGCGAGCCAGGCCGTCCCTGCCGGTACCGCGACGTCGACGGACACGACGACATCGGTCACCTGGCGCCCTCGCGCTCGGCCTCCAGCTCGGCCACCTTGGAGCGCAGCTCGTCGATCTCGACGCCGAGGCGCCGCATCACCCAGTCCACTTCGGACATCTTGTAACCGCGCAGCACCATCTGGTAGCGGACGGCGTAAACGTCCTCGGCGGTGATGTCCTCGGCGGGCAGCCTGGTCGGCGAACTGCCGGGCGGCAGCGGGGCCAGCTCCTCACCCCGGCCGAACACCACGGCGGCCAGCAGAAACACCACTGCGGCCACCAGCAGCATGACTACGAGGTAGATCAGGGCGGTCGTCACGCGACGATCGTGGCACACGAACGCCACGATCGTCTCGCCAGCAAGGCGAGTCGCACGCTGAGCACCACCCAGAGCACCATCAGGATCCCGCACGGCACGGAGAGGAACAGCCTCGACGCGTCGAGGATCCCGGTGGCGAACACCATCAGAGCCACCGAAAGCAGGTTGAGCCCGACGGCCTCGCCGATCAGCACCCCGGCGGTCCGGACCAGGCGGACACCGCCCATCCGCCGCGAAAGCCACCGCATGCAGACGAGCGCGAACACCCCCAGCACCGGCACGAGGTACACCGAGCCGTGCGTGATCTGAGCGACGTACAGGTACCAGCCGGGCGTCGGCGTGGCCAGCCGCGACCAGTCGCCGAAGGTCCATTGGCGGGCGTAGTCCCAGGCGAGCTGCATCATCGGCACGCCGATGACCAGCTTCCAGAGCGTGCGGGTCCCGCTGTGCATACCGAGTTCGGCCTGGTAGTCCCGCGCGATCACGTTCACCGGGCCGAAGTCCGCGACAGCGCGCTCTTGGGCTTCGCGCTCGCTCCAGCCGCCCTCGCGGTAGGCGTCGGCGGCGTCGTTGAGCCCGTCGCGTGCCTCACGCAGCAGATCCCGCTTCGCCGACGCCGGTCCGTCCAGCCGCGTGCACAGGTCACCGAGATAGGCCTCGATCACTGTCATGCCCTGATTCTCCCGAAACTCCACGCGGTCAGGCCGCGATCGCCATCTCCGGCCGCCGGTGACGGCGTGCGACGACCGTGAGCCGCAGGCTGAACAGGATCCACGTCGCGGAGAGGACCGCGCACGGCACGCTGACGATCAGCCGGGCCGGTTCCAGCAGCCCGGTCGCGCCGCCGTACAGCGTGACCGCGATGAGGTTCAGCCCGAGCGCCGCGGCCATGGACAGCGAGACCGGGCGAGCGGTTCCGGGGCCGTCCATCCGCCGTGAGAGCAGCCGCGCCGCGATCACCCCGGCGACCGCGACCACCGGGGACAGCGCCGCCACGGTGTCGGCGACGCCGATCGCGCGGTGGTACCAAGCCGGCGGCGAGGTACCGAGCCGTGACCAGTCACCAAGGCTCAGCATCCGCGCGAAGTCCCAGGCGAGGATCAGCAACGGGACGCCGACGATCAGTTCCCACAGGACGCGGATGTCACGCCGCAATCCCAATTCGGCCTGGTAGTCGCGGGCGATCAGCTCGGCGGGGCCGAAGTCGGCGACGGCCCGGCGTGCGGACTCCGGCGCGTCCATGCCGCCTTCGCGGTACGCCTCGGCCGCGTCGATCAGGCCGTCCCTGGCCTCGGTGAGCAGATCGAGCTTCGCCCCGGCCGATCCGCTCAGCCGTCTGTCCAGGTCCGCGATGTAGGCCTCGATCGCGCTCATGCCGTGCTCCCCCCGAGGACACCACCTATGACAGAGGTGAACTCCTGCCACTCCGCCCGTTCCGCCGCCAGCGCCTTCTGTCCCGAGCGGGTCAGCTTGTACGTACGGCGTTTGCGGCCGGACACGACATCCCACTCACTGGCGAGAAACCCTGCCCGTTCCAGTCGGCGAAGCGCCGGGTAGACGGTGCCCGTCGGCAGGTCGAGCGCACCGTCGCTCCGGAGCTGGAGCGCCTCGATGATCGCGTACCCGTGCAGCTTCCGGCCGTCGAGGACGGCGAGAAGCAAGGCGTCGAGGTGCCCGCGCAGGCTGTCGGCCTTCATAGATAGACAGTCTACACATCGCCGATCATCAGGGTAGCGGGGACTTTCCAGGAGCCACCTCAGGGAATGTCCCCCATATCACCCCGATTCCATAGATTTTGTGGCTACATGTAGCCAGCCTACGTATACAGTGCCGTGGCATGGACGCACTCCCGATCGCGAGACTCCAGTTCGCGACGACGACCTCGTTCCACTTCCTGTTCGTGCTGCTCACACTGGGGCTCGTGACACTCGTCGCGGTGATGCAGACACGCTCCGCACTCGGCGGCAAGCCGGAACTGATGCGGATGACCCGCTTCTGGGGCAAGCTTTACGTGATCAACTACGCGCTGGGAATCGTCACGGGAATCGTGATGGAATTCCAGTTCGGGCTGACCTGGACAGGCCTGTCTTCGGTCGCGGGCGATGTCTTCGGCGCGCCGCTGGCCATCGAGACGCTGGTGGCGTTCTTCGCCGAATCGACCTTTCTCGGGCTCTGGATCTTCGGCTGGGGGCGGCTGAACAAATGGGTCCACCTGACCCTGATCTGGCTGGTCACGCTGACCGCCTACGCCTCCGCGCTGTTCATCATGGTGGCCAACTCGTTCCTGCAGAACCCGGTCGGCACGCATAACGAGAACGGCGTGCTGAAACTCGACGACTTCGGCGCGTTGTTCACCAATCCGGCGCTCGCGATGTCACTGCCGCATGTGCTGAGCGCGGCGCTGATGACCGGCGGGTTCTTCGTGGTCGGCGTCAGCGCGTACCACTTCCTCAAGCACACCAAGGAGATCGAGTTCTTCCGTAGCTCGATGCGGATCGGCGTGCTCACCTCACTGGTGGGCACCACGATGGTGATCGGCTTCGGCTTCGCCCAGTTCGGCCCGCTCGGGGAGTATCACCCCGGCAAGCTCGAATCACCGGATCCGCTGATCGGCGCTCCACTGGGACTCATGATCCAGATCGGGTTCATCGCGTTCCTGGCGTCGATCCTCGGGACGTTACTGCTGTTCCGGAACTGGATCACCAAGGTGCGGCCACTGCTGTACGTGATGGTGCTGGCGATCCCGCTGCCGTTCTTCGCCGCGATCTCCGGCTGGCTCGTCCGCGAAATCGGCCGCCAGCCGTGGCTGATCCGCGGCCGGCTGACCACCGCGGACGCCGTCGCCTCGATCCCGGCGGGCCAGATCCTGTTCTCCTTCATCGCTTTCACGCTGCTGTTCGCGGTGCTCGCGATCGCCGACTGGGTGCTGATGTCGCGAGTCGCCAAACGCGGCCCCGAGCCCGACGAAGAGACGGCGCCGCCACGTGCCGAACTTCCTGTCCTGAGCGGAGTCTGACCCATGGTGATCTTGTGGTGGTGCGTACTCGGTTTCCTGATCTCGGGTTATTTCGCGCTGGCGGGCTACGACTACGGCGTCGGGATGCTGCTCGGCAGGCTCAGCCGTGACGAGACCGGACGACGGCGCGTACTCGGCGCCTTCGGCCCGTTCTTCCTGGCCAACGAGGTCTGGCTGGTGGCCGCGGTCGGCGTCCTGTTCGGCGCTTTCCCCCACCTGGAAGGGAAAGTGTTCTCCGGGGCTTACCTCCCGGTCGTGGTCCTGCTGCTCGGCCTGGTCACGTTCACCGCGGCGGTGCAGTTACGCGGCAGGCGACCGGACGCCGGACGCGGTACGTGGACGCTGGCGATCACCGTCGGCGCCTGGGTGACGGCGGTGTCGTGGGGAGTGTTCCTCGGCAATCTCGTCCTCGGCCTCCCGCTCGACGCCGCGGGGCGGCCCACCGGCGGTGTCGTCGCCGCGTTCAGCCCGTACGCACTGCTCTGGGGCGCCGGGTTCGTCGCGCTGTTCGCCTTGCAGGGGGCGGCTTTCCTCGCCGTCCGGGCACCGGCCGAGTTCACCGCCCGCGCGAACCGCGTGGCCAAGGCGCTGCTGGCGCCCGCGCTGGCGTTTTTGGTCGTGGCCGTCGGCTGGGGCGCCGTCGTGACCACCGCGTCGTGGACCGTGCTGCCCGCGATCGTGCTGGCGTTCGGCGCGCTGGGCGTCGCGACGATGGCCTTGCGTGCGGGACGGCACCGGGCGGCGCTGATCGCCACGATGACCCTGTCCGCGTCGCCGGTGCTGGCGGTCGGGACGCTTCGCTTGCCGGACGCACTCGTGTCCTCTGTGGACGGCGGATACTCGCTGAGCTTGACCGAAGCGGCCGCCTCGACCGAGATGCTCGGTCTGCTCACTTTCGTTCTGCCGCCCGCGCTCGTGGTGATCGCCGCCGTGCAGTGGGTGACCTGGCGCAAGCACGGTGACCGCGTCGACCAGCGTTCGTTGCTGCACTTCTAGGAGCTTGTGATGCCTCCCCTCCCCGGACTGCGGCGCCATTTCGGCGTACTGGCCGTACTCGGCACGCTGACCGCCGTCGCGATCCTCGTCCAGGCGGACGGCCTCGCGACACTGCTCACCGGCGGCGGCGTGACCTGGACACTCGCGGCCGCCATCGCGGCGCGGGCGTTGCTCGCGGGCGTCCAAGGATCCGTCGGCGGCCGGTTCGCGGCGACGGTCAAGGCCGGGTTGCGCAAGCGGCTCCTCGGCGCCGACGCCGAAAACCCGGGCGAGGTCGCGACCTTGGTGACCAAAGGGATCGACGCCGGTGACGCGTATCTGACCGGCTATCTGCCGACGCTGGTGATGTCGGCGATCGTGCCGGTCGCGGTGCTCGTCCGGTTGTTCACCGCCGATCTGGCGTCGGCGCTGATCATCACCGCGACACTGCCGCTGATCCCGGTGTTCGCGATCCTGGTCGGCAAGCACACCCAGGCAAAGACGGCCAAGCAGTGGCAGCTGCTGTCGAAGCTGGGCGGGCATTTCCTCGACGTCGTGCGCGGACTCGGCACGCTCAAGGTGTTCGGCCGCGCCGAGGCGCAGGCGAAAACGGTGCGGGCGATGGCGGACGCGCATACGGACGCGACGATGCGCACGTTGCGGGTGGCGTTCCTTTCCGCGCTGGTACTGGAGCTGGTGGCGACGCTTTCGGTGGCGCTCGTCGCGGTACCGATCGGGTTCCGCCTGCTGGAAGGCGGAATGGTGGTGCATACGGCCGTGCTGGTGCTGCTGCTCGCCCCCGAGGCCTATCTGCCGTTGCGGGCGGCCGGGGCGAAATTCCACGCCAGCGCGGAAGGGCTCGCGACCCTGAAGGAAGCACTGGCCGTCCCCACCGGGGAGATCGCCCGCGGCACACCCGTGGCCCGGCACGGCGCCCCGCGAATCGTGCTGGAGAAGGTGAGTGTCGCGTATGGCGACCACCTCGCACTGTCCGAAGTGGACATGACGATCGAAGCGGGCGAGCACGTCGCACTCGTCGGACCGAGTGGTTCCGGGAAGAGCACGCTGCTGGCGGTACTGCTGGGCTTCGTGACGCCGACGTCCGGCCGGGTCCTCGTCGACGGCGTCGACTTGCGCGAACTGGATCCGGGATCGTGGCGGGCGTGGACGGCGTGGGTGCCGCAGCGGCCGACGTTGTTCACCGGGACCGTCGAGGACAACATCGCCATGGGCCAGGCGCCGGACGTCCGGGTCGCGGCCCGCGCGGCGGCGTTCGACGACGTCGTGCGCGGCCTCCCCGACGGCTACCGGACGCGGATCGGGGAACTGGGTGCGCCGCTTTCGGCCGGGCAGCGGCAACGACTCGGCCTGGCGCGGGCGTTGGCCCGCACGGAGGCGGGACTCGTGCTGCTCGACGAACCGACCGCACGGCTCGACGCGGGGACCGAGGCCGCCGTGCTCGGCGCGACCCGCGCACTGCTCACCGGCCGGACCGCGGTACTCGTGGCCCACCGGCCCGCGATGGCCGCGCTCGCCGTCCGCGTCCTCGAAGTCCGTGACGGCGCTGTCAGGGAACGGGAACTGGTGTGAACGTCTGGGGAGTGTCCACAAGGGACGGCGTCCGGCTGGTGCGTGCCGGGCTGATCGCGGCCGGGGCGGAACTGGCCGGGCTGGCGCTGATGGCCACCGCCGCGTGGCTGCTGCTGAAGGCGGCCGAGCAGCCGCCGCTGGCGTCGCTCACGGTGGCGATCGTCGCCGTCCGGACGCTGGCGCTGGTGCGCGGTGGTCTGCGGTACGCCGAGCGGCTCGCCGGGCACGAAGTCGTCCTGCGGTATCTCGGCGCGCTGCGGACCCGGGTCTACACGTCGTTGCTGCCGCACCGGGTTTCCCACCATTCCGGCGGCGACCTTGTGACGCGTCTGGTGTCCGATGTGGACGCCGTGCAGGACGCGATCCTCCGCTGTCTCCTGCCCGCCGGGGTCGCCGCTCTCGTGGGTGTCGTGTCGACCACGTTCGCGCTGATCGTCAGCCCGGCGGCCGGTCTGGTGCTGGCACTGGGACTCGGCGTGGCGGGAATCGCGCTGCCGTGGGTCTGCGTCCGGATCACCCGCGTGGCGGCGGAGAAGAGCGCTCCGGCACGGGCGGATCTCGCCGAACGGTCGGTCGAACTGATCACCGGACGACGGGAGCTGATCGCCTACGGCGTTCATGAGTCCACTGTGGACGCCGCGCATACCGCCGTCGACGCGCTCGCCGCGCGGGACCGGTCGACGGCGAACCGGAGCAGCCTGCTGACCGCGGCGGGGATGCTGGTGCAGTTGCTCACCTGCGTCACGATCGCGCTGACCGCCGGGGTTTCCGCGCCGCTGACGGCGGCACTGGCGCTGGGTGCGCTGACGGTGTTCGAGCTGGTTCTGCCGCTGACCGCGGCGGCACAGCGCTGGGTCGAGGTCAGGGCGTCGGCCGGACGGGTACGCGCACTGCTGACCGAAGCGCCGCCCACACGCGGAACCGCGGTGCCCGAACCGGGACATCTGCGGCTCGAAGGCGTCGGCGTGCGGTTCCCTGGCCGGGCTCCGGCGCTGGACGGCGTCGACCTCGACCTGCCGCCGGGCAAGCGGATCGGGATCGTGGGGCCGAGCGGGGCCGGGAAGACCACCCTGCTCGGCGTGCTGCTCGGTTCCGTGGTTCCGACGTCCGGACGAGTGCTTTTGAACGGGCGGCCGCTCGACGAGTACGACCCGGCGCTGCTGCCGACGGTGGTTTCGGGCGCGCTCGCGGACGCGCACGTCTTCCATACGACCGTCCGGGAGAACCTGCGGCTCGCGAAACCCGGCGCGACGGACGCCGAACTGCTCGCGGCCTGCGAGACGGCGGGGTTCGATCTGCCGCTGGATCGCGAAGTCGGCTCCGATGGCGACACGGTGTCGGGCGGGCAGCGTCAACGACTGGTGCTCGCCCGTGCGGTACTGGCCGCGCCGCCGGTCCTGGTGCTGGATGAGCCCGTCGAGGGGCTCGATCCGGAGCACGGCGACGCCGTCTTGTCCGACGTCCTCGCCGCCGCGCGCGGCACCGTCGTCCTGGTGACGCATCGTGAGTCGCAGGTGGCCGGGTTCGATGCGGTGTTACGGCTGGGTGATCAGTCAGACACGCCCTAGGCCACGGACTTCCCGCATCGGCGGCCGGTCGCTGATCGACACTTCGGCCACCTCCGGCAGCCAATCGCCGGATACTTGCGAGAACTGGGTGAGCTGGGCCGGGTCGTCCGACTTGATGCCGCAGCGGGCGAGCGCCGTCCCGAGGATCTGGCGCGCCATCACGCCCAGCTGAAGCAGCGACCGGTTGCGATGCTTGCGTACGCCGAGGTTGACCTGCGCAAGCCCTTCGAGGCCGTAGCGCGCTTCGGCGTCGAGGATGAGCCCGATCTCTACGCCGTACCCGGCGGCGAAGGGCACTGATTCGAGGAAATCGCGCGTCGCGGCGTACTCGCCACCCAAGGGCTGGATAAGCCCGGAGAGTGACGGGCGCAGCGCCGAGAGGACCGGTCGCGCCAGCAGTTCGGTCACCCGGCCGCCGCCGCTGCTCTCCAACCGCAGCGGCCGCCGGTAGAAGCCCTTGACCAGGTGGACGCCGTCCTCGCAGAGCAGCGGCCCGAGCAACGTCGGCACGAACGCCGGATCCGGGTCGACGAGGTCGGAGTCGAGGAACACGATCACGTCGCCGGTCGTCGCGGCCAGCGAGCGCCACAGCACCTCACCCTTGCCCGGCACCGGTGGCAGTCCAGGCAGCACGTCCTCGCGATGCACCACTCGCGCGCCGGCGCGTTCGGCCAGCTCGGCGGTGGCGTCGGTGGAGCCGGAATCCATCACGACCAGCTCATCGACGACCGTGCCCAGCAGCGGGCGCACCGAGCCGACGACGTCGGCGACGGTGTCCTCTTCGTCGAGTGCCGGTAGCACGACCGAAACCGTCCGGTCACCCTTCGCAGCGACGATGTCGTCGAGCGTCCAACCGGGGTTCTGCCACGTGCGCCGCTCGAACCAACTCATGAGTAGTGATCGTGCCATGCTGGAGTCCGACACCCCGTCGATGGAGGAACCTTGCTACCGCTGCTCGTCCGATTCGTGCTGGGTCCGCTGGTCAGGGCGCTGTACCGCCCCGAGATCCGCGGCGCCGGGAATATCCCCGCGCAAGGACCGGTGATACTGGCACCCAACCACCGGGCGGCGCTGGACACCGGCGTGATCACTTTCACCACGACCCGGCAGATCAAGTTCCTCGGCAAGGCGGAGTACTTCACCGGCCGCGGGCTCAGGGGCAAACTGATGGCCGGTTTCCTGGGCGGCCTCGGCTACGTTCCGGTCGAACGCGGCAACGCGCAAGCCGGTCTCGCCGCACTGGAGGCGGCGCGAAAGGTGCTCGACGCCGGCGGCGCGTTCGCGATCTACCCCGAAGGCACCCGCTCACTGGACGGGCGGCTGCACCGCGGCCACACCGGCGTCGCGGCGCTGGCGCTGGCGACCGGCGCGAAGGTCGTCCCCGTCGCGCTGTCCGGCACCGAGAACCTCCAGCCCGCCGGGAAGCGCGTCCCGCGGCGGGCGAAGATCACCGTCACCTACGGCTCGCCTCTGGACTTCTCGCGGTACGAGGGACAGGACTCGTCGCCGGCGATCCGGCGCTCGGTGACCGACGAGATCATGTACACGATCCTGGAGCTTTCGGGGCAGGAGTACGTCGACTCGTACCACAAACGCCCTGATCAGAGCGCCGCCTGAGGCAAAAGTGATAGCAAAGGTCCCTTGCTCCCCCGGCGCCGCCCTGGCTCCTGCCGTCGGGCTTGTCCATGAAGGATCTGGGACACTCAACGTCCCAAATCCTTCATAGACGCGGACAGCCACCACCGCACGTTTGACCAAAAGCCTCATTTAGCCCATTTAGGACGCGGAGGCGGCACGTAGTCCGCGAAGCCGTCCAGAAGCACCGAAGCGTCTGAGTCGATCGAAAGCATGTCCCGGTACCCAGCCGACAGGAAGCCCTCCGACACCATGTAGTCGGCGAACTTCAGCAGCGGCGCGTAGTACCCGCCGACGTCGACCAGCCCGATCGGCTTTTCGTGCAGCCCGAGCTGGGCCCACGTCCACACCTCGAACAGCTCCTCCAGCGTCCCGGCCCCACCGGGTAGCGCGAGGAACCCGTCGGACAGCGCGGCCATCTTCGCCTTGCGCTGGTGCATGTCGGCGACGACGTGCAGTTCGGACAGGCCGCCGTGCGCGATCTCGACGCTGCCCAGCGCCTCCGGGATCACGCCGATCACCTCGCCGCCCGCGGCCAGCGCGGCGTCCGCGATGACGCCCATGGTGCCGACCGAAGCACCGCCGTAGACGAGCCCGATCCCTCGCGAAGCCAGCAAGGTCCCCAGCGCGCGTGCCTCATCGGCGTAGCGCTGGTCGAAGCCCATCGACGATCCACAAAACACACAGACCCTGCGCGGCGCCGCCATCAGTGGGTGTCCTCCCACGCCTGGTACGAGGTTTGCACGACCTGCACGGCGTCGTCGATGTCGTCGGTGACGTGCAGCAGGTCGAGGTCCTTCTCACCGATTTTGCCCTCGGCGAGCAGCGTCTTGGCGATCCAGTCGTACAGGCCGCCCCAGTAGTCGCTGCCGAACAGCACGACCGGGAACTTCGTGACCTTCTTCGTTTGCACCAGGGTGAGCGCCTCGAACAGCTCGTCGAGCGTGCCGAAGCCGCCGGGCAGGCAGATGAACGCCTGCGAGTACTTGATGAACATCGTCTTGCGGGCGAAGAAGTACCGGAAGTTGACGCCGAGGTCGACCCACGGGTTCAGGCCCTGCTCGAACGGCAGCTCGATGCCGAGGCCGACGGAGAACCCGCCCGCCTCGTTCGCGCCGCGGTTCACCGCTTCCATCGCGCCGGGGCCGCCGCCGGTCATCACCGCGAAGCCCGCGTTCGCGAGGGCTCCGCCGATCTTGCGGCCGAGTTCGTACTCCGGGTGGTCCCGTTTGGTCCGTGCCGAACCGAAGACGGTCACCGCGCGCGGCACCTCGGCCAGCGCGCCGAAGCCCTCGACGAACTCCGCCTGGATCCGCAGCACGCGCCACGGGTCGGTGTGCACCCAGTCGCTCGGCCCGCGTGAGTCCAGCAGCCGCTGGTCGGTGGTGCTGCCCTGGTCCCGGCGATCCCGCCGGAGCACGACCGGTCCCTTGTGGCGCTCGATCGGGCGTTCGGGGTACTGGCCGTCGGGAAACTCGCTGTTTGTCTCACTCACCCCGCCAAGACTACGACGTCGTCACGGTCCGGAGCGGCAGCATCGCCGCGAACAGGAGTTGTCGGGTTCGCGAACGCGGGACCCGCCCAGCCGAGCGGGTCCCGCGAAAGCGGTTAGGACCGGCCTGCCAGCGAGAACGCGAGCATGGCCGTCGAGGTGAAGTCGATGGCGGGTTCGTTGCTCGGCCACGAGGCGAGGTCGTCGGCGTAGCGGGACTCGGTCGTGTCAAAGGCGTCGTACCGCTTCGTGCACTCCTTCGCCCCGGCCGGGAACGGCAGGTCGGCGAAGTGCTCCGCCCCGTTCGGTCCATTCACGACGGCGCCGTAGAGCAGCTTCTGCTCACCGGCGAGGTTCGCCGCCTGGTGGTGCGGGCAGTTCGGGAACGTGGTGCCGACGCCGACGACCAGCGAGATGCCCCACGCGTTGGCGCCGAGGGTGAAGTTCCGCTGCTGCGAACCGAACGCGGCGTACCGGCGGTCACCGGTCACGTCGGCGTACAGCCGCTCGGTCGCGGCGAACCCGAAGCTCTTGCTGGCCGCGTCGAAGTCGGTGACGGAGACGGCCGTCCGGAAAGGACTCTCGGCCGCGTTCGCGACACCTTCGTCGAGCTGACGCCGCAGGTCGCCGATCAGCTCCTTCGGGCCGAGCGCGGCACCAGGGACACCGTGCCGCAGGAGCTTCGCCAGTTCGGCGTGCGCCAGCGCGCTGGTGTCGTACAGGTTGAGCGTGCTCTTCTCTTCGAGGTCGATGTAGGCCTTCGCCCACTGCGACGCCTGCCGCGTCCATTCGACGGCCCTCGGATCACGCAACGCCTTACCCGCCAAGGCAAGCTGTGTCGCGCCGAGTTCCATGTCGTCCCGCCATGACGACTCCGGGTAATACGCGTGCGGGAACGCGGTGACCAGTTCACCGACGTCCTTCGTCTTGGCCTGCGCGAAGATCGAAGCGGCTTCGGCGAGGTACTTCCGTGCCAGCACCGGATTCCGCTTGGCCTCGACCTGCGCGCCGAGCGCGAACGCGGCGGCGACGCGGCCGGCGAGGTTCGGGCTGAGCGCCGTACCACCGGGGTTGGCGGGGAAAACCGGCCGGTTCTTGACGAAGTACTTGGGGTCACCGGGTTTCACGTCGAGGGGGTCGTCGTCGTGCGGGTTCCGCCAGACGTCGTGGTCACCGAGGAAACCGAACTTGTCGCTACCCGTCCCGATCCCCACCTGGGCGTAGAGCGTCTTGGTCCGCTGGTCCCACATCTTGTCCAGCCAGTCGAGGCCGAGCTTGACCTCCTTGGCCAGCACCGGGTCGTAACCCTCTCGGAGCACGTAGCCCATTTCCGCCAGCGAGTACGCCGTGTTCGACGTGAACTTGACGAAGTCACCCGCGTCGACCCAGCCACCCTCGACGTCGATCGGGCCGCCGACCGGCTTCAGCGGTTCGGCGATCTCGTCGCCACCTTCGCCGACGAACACCGGCCAGTCGTAGACCGTGGCCTGTTTGTCGGCCAGATGCGAGGGTTTGCGGTCGAGACGGCCGGGGACGATGTCGTCGCCGTCGCGCTGGGCCTGGAAGAACTCGTTGGTGGCGCGGACCAGCGGAGTGAAGAGCCGCTGTTTCGTGTCCACACGGAACGTCGGCGACGTCGCCTTGGTCTCGCCGCTGACCTCGATCCGGTACTTGCCCGGCAACCAGACCTTCGACAGGTCGAGCTGGTACACCGCCGGGTATTTCGCGTTCCACGCGCCGAGCGACGGCCCGGTCCGTCCACGATGGACGGTCCAGCCGCGTTCGTCGACCACCGAGAACGACCCCGGCGCACTGGAAAGCAGGTAGGCGTACTTGGTTTCGGTGATCCCGTAGCCGACTTGGTCGACCCGGACCTCACCCTGTGCCGCCGCCGCGGCCGAAACCGCCGGAACCGTCAAACCCCCGAGGACCAGTGCCGAAACCGCGGCCACCGCCCGGGACCAGGAACTCACCATCATCGGCGCCCCGCTCGCAATTAGTTAAGAAAGTTTCCTTTTTATTGCGCAAGACGCTAGCGCCCGAGGCACGACCAGTCAATATGTCCGTTTCGTCGGAGGAAAGTCACGTGGTCGAACCCCGGTTGGCGGGTATCCCACTCGTGGTCGTCGTGGAACAGGGACAGGTCACCCACTTGATAGGCTGACCACGGATATCGCCGGAAATCGTCTACCGTGGGTCAATGCCGTCCCCGCAGACCGAGGCCGAACCACTCGGCGCGCGGATCCGGCGGTTGCGCAAGGCGCGCGGGCTGACTCAGCGTGAGCTTGCCGGGCCTCGCTACGACCGCGGTTTCCTCGCCAAGGTCGAGTCCGGCAGCCGCGCGCCCTCGGACGACGTGCTGGCCCATCTCGCCCGGCGGCTCGGGCTGACTTCGGACGAACTCCGCTTCGGCAGACCACCTGGAGCCGCCGAGGAACTCACCGGGGCACTCGAGACCGCGTATCGCGAGTTGCAACAGGGCGGCCTCGAAACCGCGGAACGCGAATTCGCCAGTGTCGAACGGCGCGCGGCGGCGTACCGGCTGCCGGACGTCCAATGCCACGCCCGGTTCTATCTCGCCGAAGTCCACTGGCAGCGCTACGACATCCCGCTGGCGGCCACCGGCTTCGCGCACGCCCTCGAACTCTCCGATGCCGCGTCGCCGCGGTTGTACGCGATGATCGTCAACCGGGTCGCCGCTTGCCGCGCGCTGTCGGGTGACCTCGGCGCTTCGGTCGCGCTCACCGAAACCGCGCTCGCCGGGCTCCGCTCCGCCGGCCCTGTCGACGCCGACGCCGAACTCGCCCTCCTGACCGCGCTGATCCATCCGCTCATCGAAATGGGTGCCCTCCGCCGGGCCCGGCGCGCCGCCGAGGAGGGGTGGCGGGCGCTCGCTTCAGCACATCGCAAGGACATCTCCGCGCGCTATCACCGGCAGGCCGCCCAGCTGTGGCAGGCGATCGGCCTGGCCGATCGCGCCGAAAAGGACCTTTCCCTGGCACTACGGCTGTTCACTTCCCTCGGCTACGACCGTGACGCCGCCCGGAGCCGCTGGGCACGTGGCTTCCTCTGGCGGCGGCTGGGCAAACTCGACGACGCCCACGCCGAACTGCGGCTCGCCCGCGACCTCCTCGCCGAAGCGGGTTCCCAGGAGGGTGTCCTCGGCGCGACCATCGAACTCGCCGACGTCCGCCGCCGTCAAGGCGCGCTCGACGAGGCGGCCGAACTCGCCGAGGGGATCCGCCCGCTTCTGGATCGATCCCCCGACATCGAAGCCAGGGCCGAGGTTCTCCGGTTACTGGGACCCATCGCCCGCGCCCGCGGTGATCTGCCGGGCGCGACGGCGTTGCTCGAAGAAGCCGCCACCGCACAGGAAAGCGCGGAATTGCGTGGCGCGCTCGTCGCCACCTCACTGCATCTGGGTGACACTTTGCGCGCCCGCGGACTGCCGGACGAAGCGGTGGCGGCCTATCGGCGTGGCGTTCGCGCCGCCGCTTTGTCCGATTCCGGGCCGCTGGACTGAAAACCATACGAAAGTCGCCATATATCGCGGCTGACGGCAAAAGCCTTACTACACAGGGATTTTATTCCTCGCCTAGTGATCTTCACGCGGACCACTAGGCCATCCGGCCCATTGACGCCCCCTGTGACCGGCTCCTTTACTCGGATGTGTCCGTAGGGATAACAGCAGTTATTCGAATGGACACGCTCCCCGTCCCCGCCGTGCTCCCCGACTCGGTCGAATTCCCCGCCGCGCCTATGGCCCGTCCGGGTTCACGGTCCTGCCCATGGAAGGTTCCCCATGACCGTTCAGCAAGGGCTCAGAACAGGGTTGGCTGCCATCGCCGGCCTTTCCCTGAGCTTCGCGCTTCCGGTGATCCCGGCGAGTGCGACCACCGCGACCCTTCAGACCGCGAGCCCCGACGTCGTGGCCGCGAGCGCGGCCGACCAGGCCGCCACAGCTGGTGTAGACCACTTGCGGAAGGGTGCCGACGAAGGCTTCCACCGCGTCGGGCTGACCCCCGGCGGCGGCGGACTCTTCTACGCCGCCTACGAACGAAGCTACCGCGGTCTGCCCGTGGTCGGCGGGGACGCGGTGGTGGTCGCCGACGGTGCCGGACGCGTCCGGGGCACCAGCGCCGCCGAAACCGCCCCGATCTCGGTCGACACCAAGGCCAGGATCAGCGCGGCGAAGGCGACCGAGGTCGCCCGTGCGCAGTTGTCCAAAGTAGACACTGCCGCCGCGCCGAAGCTGGTCGTACTGGCGGGGAACTCTCCCAAGCTCGCCTACGAGGTCGTCGTCGCCGGCACCAAGGCGGCGAAGCCGAGCAACCTGCACGTGTTCGTGGACGGCGCCACCGGCGCGATCCTCGACACGCGTGACGACGTCAAGATGTCGAACATCCCCACCGCCGCGAAGAGCACGTCGACGGACGCCAGCGTGCTGGGCGCCGGGAACAGCTACTACGTCGGCAACGTCACCATCGACACGACGAACTCCGGCGGCACCTACACCATGCGCGACCCGCAGCGCAGCAACATCAGCTGCGCTCGCCAGAACGGCTCGCCCTACAGCGGTCCGGACGACAACTGGGGCAACGGCTCCGGCACCGACCTCGAAACCGCTTGTGTCGACACGCTCTTCGGCGTCCAGACCGAGTGGAAGATGCTGGGCGAATGGCTCGGCCGCAACGGCATCAACGGCAACGGCGGCGGCTTCCCCGCCTACGTCGGCCTCAACGATGTCAACGCCTACTGGAACGGTTCGTCGACCACCTTCGGTCACTCGCAGGACAACCAGCGCCAGGCCACCCCGATGGACGTCGTCGCGCACGAGTTCGGCCACGCCATCTTCCAGACCACGCCGGGTGGCGCGGGCAGCGGCAACGAGAACGGCGGGCTGAACGAGTCCACCGGTGACATCTTCGGTGCCATCACCGAGCACTACGCGAACAACGCCAAGGACCGCCCCGACTACGACGTCGGCGAGGGCGTGAACCTGGTCGGACAGGGTCCGATCCGCTACATGTACCAGCCGAGCAAGATCTCGGGGAACCCGAACTGCTACTCGTCGTCCATCCCGAACACCGAGGTGCACGCCGCGGCAGGCCCGCAGAACCACTGGTTCTACCTGCTGGCCGAGGGCACCGCGCCCGCCGGCAAGCCTGCCAGCCCGACCTGCAACAGCACCTCGATCACCGGGCTCGGCATCCAGAAGGCCGCGAAGATCTTCTACAACGGCCTGCTGAAGAAGACCTCCGGCTGGAACCACAAGGCCGCCCGCAAGGCGACCTTGGAAGCGGCGCTCGCGCTGTACCCCGGTTCCTGCACCGAGTTCAACACCACCAAGGCGGCGTGGGACGCGATCAGCGTGACCGCGGCCACCGGTGAGCCGACCACGTGCACCCCGCAGGGCAACGACTTCTCGGTCGGTGTCACCCCGGCGTCCGGCACCGTCAAGCCCGGCGAGACGGCCACCGTCACGGTGAACACCGCGACCACCAACGGCACCGCGCAGTCGGTGACGCTCTCGGCCAGTGGTCTTCCCGCCGGGGCGACCGCGACGTTCAACCCGGCTTCGGTGCAGTCCGGCGCTTCCTCGACGCTCAGCATCGCGACGGCGGCGAGCACGCCTGACGGCACCAGTGTCATCACGGTGACCGGTACCGCGGCCAGCGGTACCCATACCGCGCAGTACACGCTGACCGTCGGCACCGGCGGCAACATCCGGACGTTCAGCAACGGCACTGATTACCCGCTGGACGACTACGCCACCGTGAACAGCCCGATCACCTCCACCGCGACCGGCAACGCCGTCTCGCCCGTCAAGGTGACGATCACCGGAACGCACACCTGCTCCGAAGACCTTCGGATCAGCCTGAAGGCCCCCGACGGCACCTCGTACTCCGTCAAGGCCACCGGATCCCTGCCCTGCACCGAGCTCGGCACCCGGAACTACTCGATCCCGGTGACCAACAAGGCCGCCTCCGGCACGTGGACGCTCGTCCTTTACGACGCCTACGCACAGGACACCGGCACGCTCGACAGCTGGAGCATCACCCTCTAGCTCTCCCCCGCGTGTGAAGGACTCCTTCCCTCGGCTCGGTCGAGGGAAGGAGTCCTTCACGCAAACCCCGTCAAGGAAGGAAACCCCGGCATGAAGTGGGGAAAGCGAATAGGAACGGCCGTCGTCGGCATGGCCGCCGTACTGGGCGTCGTCACGGCGCCCGCACAGGCGGTCACGACCGCGATCTCGACCAGCAACGCGGCACCGGACATCTCGCTCGCCAACATCAAGACGCATCTGAACGCGTTGCAGACGATCGCCAACCAGAACGGCGGCAACCGCGCCGCCGGGCGATCGGGCTATACGGCGTCGGTGTCCTATGTGTCGCAGAAGCTGCGCGACGCCGGCTACAACGTCACGCTCCAGACCTGCACCAGCTGCGGGGGCCAGAGCCAGAACATCATCGCGGAATGGCCGCAGGGTGACGCCAACCAGGTCATCATGCTCGGCGCGCATCTCGACAGCGTCGCGGCCGGACCCGGTATCAACGACAACGGTTCGGGCTCGGCCTCGATCCTCGAAGTCGCGCTGACCCTGGCGCGGGAGAACCCGACGCTGGCCAAGCGCGTCCGCTTCGGCTGGTGGGCCGACGAGGAGTCCGGCCTGCGTGGTTCCAAGTACTACGTCAGCAACCTGCCGGCCGCCGAACGCACGAAGATCAAGACCTACCTGAACTTCGACATGATCGGCTCCAGCAACTGGGGCTACTTCGTCTATGACGACGTCGCTTCGGTCAAGGCGATGTTCGACGAGTACTTCACCTCGATCGGCATCCAGACCGAAGGGGACTCCGAGGGCGATGGCCGTTCGGACCACGCGTCGTTCAAGAGCGCCGGCATCCCCGTCGGTGGCCTCGCGACCGGCGCCGGGGACATCAAGAGCGCCGCGCAGCGGACGAAGTGGGGCGGCACCGCGGGTGCCCCGTTCGACAACTGCTACCACCGCGCGTGCGACACCACGTCCAACATCCCGGACACCCCGCTGGAGAAGAACAGCGACGCGATCGCCTACGCGCTCTGGAAGCTCGCCGTCACGACGCCGACGGGTCCCGACTTCTCGCTGGCCCTCTCCCCGTCGTCCGGCACCGTCCAACCGGGACAGTCGACGACCGTCACGGTCAACACCGCGACCACTTCCGGTGCGGCACAGTCGGTTTCGCTGAGCGCCAGTGGGCTTCCCGCCGGGGCGACCGCGACGTTCAACCCGGCTTCGGTGCAGTCCGGCGCCTCCTCGACGCTCACCATCGCGACTTCGGCGAGCACCCCTGAGGGCAGCAGCACGATCACCGTGCTCGGTGACGGTGCCTCGGTGGACCACACCGCCGCGTACACCCTCAACGTCGGCAACGCCAGCGTGCGTACGTTCAGCAACGGCACCGACTACCCGCTGGACGACTACGCCACCGTGAACAGCCCCATCACCTCCACCGCGACCGGCAACGCCGTCTCACCCGTCAAGGTGACCATCACCGGCACACACACCTGCTCCGAAGACCTTCGGATCAGCCTGAAAGCCCCCGACGGCACCTCGTACTCCGTCAAGGCCACCGGATCCCTGCCCTGCACCGACCTCGGCACCCGGAACTACACGATCCCCGTCACCAACAAGGCCGCCTCCGGCACCTGGACGCTCGTCCTCTACGACGCCTACGCACAGGACACCGGCACGCTCGACAGCTGGAGCATCACCGTCTAGCTTCCCGGCCATCTGAATGAGAGGGCCATCTCGCGAGGACACCCGGCCTCGTGGGATGGCCCTCTTCCTTGCCGGGAGAGAATTCCGGACAACTCTTCGATATCTGGTCTAGACCACCCGATCGTCGGTAGCGGCGGCCGGGGGTCGCGACCTATGTTGAGCCGAACGGCCGCTTCCTGTTCATTCACAACCGCTTTCGAGATGGGAGCTGGGTATGTTCGGTCGCGTCTCACGCCTGCTCGCAATCACCGGCGCGGCGGCACTCGCCGTCACGACCCTTGCCGTATTGACCCCGGCACAAGCCTCGGTGGACGCCGAGGTCTGCGCGGTCAAATCGAAACCCGCGGGCAAAGTCCTGCAGGGCTACTGGGAGAACTGGGACGGTGCCTCGAACGGCGTCCACCCACCGCTTGGCTGGATCCCGATCACCGACGCGCGGATCAAGGCCAACGGGTACAACGTGCTGAACGCCGCCTTTCCGGTCATCCTGTCCGATGGAACGGCCAAATGGGAGGATGGGATGGACGCGACTGTGAAGGTCGCGACCCCGTCCGAAATGTGCGCCGCGAAGGACGCGGGCTCGACGATCCTGATGTCCATCGGTGGTGCCGCCGCCGGGATCGACCTGAACTCCGCGACGGTCGCCGACAAGTTCATCGCGACCATCGTGCCGATACTGAAGAAGTACAACTTCGACGGGATCGACATCGACATCGAGACCGGCCTCGTCGGCGACGGGAACATCGGCACGCTCTCGACGTCGCAGAAGAACCTCATCCGCATCATCGACGGCGTACTCGCCGCGATGCCGCCGAACTTCGGGCTCACCATGGCGCCCGAGACCGCGTACGTCACCGGCGGCAGCGTCGTCTACGGCTCGATCTGGGGCGCGTACCTGCCGATCATCAAGAAGTACGCGGACAACGGCAGGCTGTGGTGGCTGAACATGCAGTACTACAACGGAAGCATGTACGGCTGCTCCGGCGATTCGTACCAGGCCGGGACCGTGCAGGGTTTCGTCGCGCAGACCAACTGCCTCGACAAGGGCCTGGTGATCCAGGGCCAGACGATCCGCGTTCCCTACGACAAGCAGGTTCCGGGGCTGCCCGCGCAGGCCGGTGCCGGTGGCGGGTACATGTCGCCGAGCCTGGTTTCCCAGGCGTACCGCAGTATCCCGGGGTTGAAGGGCCTGATGACCTGGTCGCTCAACTGGGACGGTTCGCGGAACTGGACCTTCGGGAACAACGTGAAGTCGTTGCAGGGCCGCTGAAAGCTCGTGAGTGTTTTGGGTCGTTAGAACGACCCAAATCACTCACGAGTCGCCGCGCGGGATCGGGTCGTCGTACTCGCCGGAAGGTCCCGATTTACGTCTCAGGTACCTACTGGATTCGGCTGCGGGGCTGACCGCGGGTCGCGCGTGAAGGCCTCCTTCCCTCGGCTCAGCCGAGGGAACTCGACCTTCACACCTTCCCCTGAGGTACATGAAGGCCCCCTTCCTGTACCTAGGCGCAAGGAAGGGGGCCTTCATGTACCTAGGCGAGCACTCACGAGTCGCCGCGCGGGATCGGGTCGTCGTACTCGCCGGAAGGTCCCGAGTACTGGGTCCCGTCCGGATAAGGCCACGGATTCGGGGCGCAGCCGTGCAAACCGAGGGTCTGCTGCTGCATCACCGGCGCGAGGGCGCCGGGCACGGGACACGTCTCGTGCCCGCGCCCGAGCCGGTGCCCGACCTCGTGCGTGAGCATGTACTGGCGGTAGACCTCCAGCGGCGCGCCATAACCGGGGACGGCGTCCGCCCAGCGCGCGACGTTGAGCACGACGCTGTTCCCGTTGCGGCACGAGGTGTAGCCGTCCGGCCGTCCACAGAGCAGGTCGCGTGTCTTCGGTGTCGCCAGGTAGATCGTGAAGTCGTACGGGCCTTCCGGACCGACGCGTCGCAACCGCCATCGGCCGCCGCCGGTCCAGCCGCGACGGTCACCCAAAGTGGACTCGACGGCTTTGACGAAACCGTCCGTGCTCACGCCGGCGATGTCGCCTTCGATCGCGATGCGGTAGTGCAGCAGTCTCCCGGCCTGACCGGCGATCTGGCCGTCGCCCGCCGGGAAAAGCCATTGGCCGGACCCCGCGTCCGGGAACGTGATCCCGGCGGGCGGCGCCATCACCGGACGCGGTGTCGGCGTCGGTGTCTCTGTCGGCGAAGAGGTGACGGCCGGAACAGGCGTCACCGCGGGAGGAGCGATCGAGTGGGCTTCGCAGCCGGCCACCGCAAGGGCGCATACGACCACGGCCAGCGCACGGCGCACGGTCATCGAGCCTCCCGGAAGTCTTCGCTCACACTGGGAGATACGGCTACGAGCCGCGAGAGGTTGTGGAATCGCGCGCGCGAACTTTCTGCGCGTTCGGCCGTATCGTTTTCGAATATGGGCGAAGACGTCGGTGGACGGTTGCGGCGGCTGCGCGCCGAACGCGGCCTCACCCAGCGCGAACTCGCCGAACCGCACTACACCGCCGCGTACGTGTCGTCGGTCGAGACGGGCGCGCGGACCCCGTCCGGTGACGCACTGCGCCACTTCGCGGCACGGCTCAGGGTGGACACCGGCGAACTGCTCGGCGTGACCTCACCCCGCGACGACGTCCGGCTGGACCTGGACATCGCCGCTGTCGCGCTGGACCTCCTCGCGGGGAACGACTCGGCGCCGAAGATGCGGCGGCTGGCGCGGCGGGCGGAACGGATCGGCCGGAACCGCCAGGCCGGGCTCGCCTGGCTGTGGCTCGCGCGCCAGACTGCGGGCGACACCCGGCCGCGACTGGTGGCCGCCGCCGAAGCCGTGCTCAGCGACGACATCCCGGCGTACCGGGAACTGGCCGTCGCGTTGCGGGCGAGCGTCCTGATCGGCTGGGGCGAGCCGCACCACGCGATGCATCTGCTCCGGACCGCGCTCGACGCGAGTATCGCGCGCCATCCGCATCCGGTGCTCCTGCTGACACTGCACGCGTTCCTCGCCGAGGGACACCTCCACCTCGGCGAGACCACCCATGCCGCGCATCACGCGGGCGAGGCGCTGCGGCTGGCCCGCGGCGGTGTCTTGGCCGAACTCATCGAGAACCAGCGGAGGCTGACCGAGGCCTACCTCGCGGAAGGCCGGGTGGGCGACGCCGTCGCCGCCGTGGCGGTGCTGCACGACCTGCTCCACGAACGCGCCCTGCGGCCGGTGCTGGCCCGATGCCTGTTCGCGCGGGCGCTGGCCCGGCGAGCCGACGACCTCGAAGGCGCCCTCGCGGACCTTCGCGCGTCACGGGCCGCGGTCCCCGACCACGCCGTCACCCTGGAACTCGCCGACGTCTGCCGCGAACTCGGGCGTCTCGACGACACCGCCGCACTACTCGCCGAAGCGGCCGAAGCCATCCCGGCGGACTCGCCGTACTCCGCGTCCCTCACGTTCCAGCAAGGCTCACTCGCCCTGGCGCGCGGAGACCTTGACGCGGCCGAAGCGGGCTTCGCGCACGCCATCGACGTCGCAGCTCTTCGCGACGCGCGCGCCGTCCTGGCCGCTTCGGTGGACAAGGCCGGAGAACTCCTTCACGACCAAGGCCGCTCCGAGGAGGCCGCCGACCTGCTGCGGCGCGGCCTGCTCCTGCTGGGCGCCGAAGAGGACCTCCCGAAGTGATAGCAAAGGTCCCTTGCTCTCTTTTCGCAGGTCAGAGGCGGTCGGCCTGAGGGGTCGTGAGTGTTTTGGGTCGTTGTAGCGAAGGGTGTCGACCTTCACACCTTCCCCAGTACAGGAAGGCCCCCTTCCTGTACCTAGGCGCAAGGAAGGGGGCCTTTATGTACTTCACGCGAGCAACGCCACAGGCGACGCGTAAGTGCTCAAGAGCGGCTCTAACGACCCAAAACACTCACGAGCCCAAGACCGACCTCTCAGCTGAGGAAGTCGCGCAGCACCGCGGCGACCTGCCGGATCTCCCCGGCCCGCACGTGTTCCTGCCGCGTGTGCGCCAGCGTCGGGTCGCCGGGACCGAAGTTCACCGCAGGAACCCCGAGAGCCGCGAAGCGCGCGACGTCGGTCCAGCCCAGCTTCGCGACGGCCTTGCCACCCGCCGCCGCGACCAGTTCGGCGGCGGCCGGAGCACTCAGTCCGGGCAACGCCCCTGGCGACAAGTCGACAACTTTGACGTCGTAGCCCTCGAAGACCTCGCGAAGGTGCGCCTCGGCCTGCTCCACATCGCGGTCCGGGGCGAACCGGTGGTTGATCGTGAGCACAGCCTCGTCCGGTACGACATTCCCCGCGACGCCGCCGCCGATCTTCGTGGCCTGCAGGCCTTCGCGATAGGTCAGGCCGTCGATGTCGACCACCCTCGGCGTGTACTCGGCGAGCCGCCGCAGCGGTTCGGCGAGTCCGTGGATCGCGTTGACGCCCATCCAGCCCCGTGCGGTGTGCGCCCGGACGCCTTCGACGCGGATCTCGATCCGCATCGTGCCCTGGCAGCCGCCCTCGATGCCGCCGTTCGAGGGCTCGCCGAGAATCGCGAGGTCGCCCCGCAGCCACTCGGGCAGTTCACGCTCGATACGGCCGAGGCCGTTCTTCGTCGCTTCGATCTCTTCGCAGTCGTAGAACACGAAGGTCACGTCGTGACGAGGCTCGCGAAGGGCGGCGGCGAGGTGCAGAAAGACGGCGTCGCCGCTCTTCATGTCGACGGTGCCTAAACCGTGAAGGATCTCGTCGTCACCGGTCCCCTCACGACGCACCGGCAGGTTCTCGTTGACCGGGACGGTGTCCAGATGCCCGGCCAGCACCACTCGCGAAGGGCGGCCGAGATTGGTGCGGGCAAGGACGGCGTCGCCGTTGCGGATCACTTCGAGATGCCCGGCCTGCGTCTCCAACGCGGCCTGTACGGCGTCCGCGATGGCCTTCTCCTCCTCCGAGACGCTGAAGATGTCCACCAGCGCGGCGGTGAGGTCGACCGGGTCGGCGTGCAGATCGAGCGAAGGCATGCCCGCACCGTACCGGCGTGGCCGCAGGGCTACCGTGAAGGAGTGCGCATGCGAGTGATCTTGGTCGGCCTTCTCCTGGTACTCGGCGGCTGCGGATCGGGTGAGGTCCCGGTGACGGTGAAGCCCACGCAGAGCACCGGACCGGACGTCCTGCCGATCAAGCTCAAGGCGCTGACCACCGACCAGTGCTACCTGGCGCCGGGGACGGAATCGCCGAAGGGCTGCCAGAAGTACGTCACCGAGGTCTCCGGCGCGGCGGGCAACGTCCGCAAACGCCGTCCGGATCTGTCGGCGGACGCGGACGCCCTCGACCGGCCGATCTCCGTCTTCCGCACGACGAACTGCCAGGACCAGGCGGCACCCGGCGGCCAGTGCACCCAGGCGCTCGTCGACATGTCGGCGGCGTTGACCACGGTGCAGAGCCTCGTCGGCGGTTGACGCAGGTCACTGGGTACCGTTCAGGGCGTGAGCGAGCAGACCCCTGATCCCGAAACGACCGGCGCCACCGGCGTCGGACTGGCCACCATCGCGACCGACGGCACCGTGCTGGACACCTGGTTCCCGCTGCCCAAGCTGACCGAGGGGACCGGGGACGAGCCCGGCTCGGTGCGGCTGACCGCCGAAGAGGCCACCGAAGCCCTCGGCGAGGCCGCGGCCGCCCAGCTCGGCCAGGACACCGACCGCGGTGTCGAGGTCGTCGCCGTCCGCACGACCATCGCCAGCCTCGCCGACGCCCCCGGTGACACGCACGACGTCTACCTGCGCCTGCACCTGCTGTCGCACCGTCTGATCCACCCGCACGGTGCGAGCCTCGACGGCATTTTCGGCCTGCTGGCGAACGTCGTGTGGACCAACCACGGGCCGTGCCCCGTCGAGGGCTTCGAGGCGACCCGGCTGCGGCTGCGGGCACGCGGCCACGTCACCGTCTACAGCGTGGACAAGTTCCCGCGAATGGTGGACTACGTCCTGCCCACCGGCGTCCGCATCGCCGACGCCGACCGCGCCCGCCTCGGCGCGCACCTGGCCACCGGCACCACGGTCATGCACGAGGGCTTCGTCAACTACAACGCCGGCACGCTCGGCGCCTCCATGGTCGAGGGCCGGATCTCGGCAGGCGTCGTGGTCGGCGACGGTTCCGACGTCGGCGGCGGCGCGTCGATCATGGGCACGCTTTCCGGTGGCGGCAAGGAGATCATCTCCATCGGCGAGCGCTGCCTGATCGGCGCGAACGGCGGCGTCGGCATCTCGCTCGGCGACGACTCGGTCGTCGAAGCCGGCCTGTACGTCACGGCCGGTACGAAGGTGGTCTTCGAGGGCAAGGTCGTGAAGGCGCTGGAGCTGTCCGGCATCTCGGGTGCGGTTTTCCGGCGGAACTCCGGGACCGGCGCTGTCGAGGTCGTGGCCCGTACTGGCGTCGGCATCGAGCTGAATGCGGCCCTGCACGCCAACTGACCTGCGAAAAGAGAGCAAGGGACCTTTGCTATCACTCTCCGGGAGAGAGTGATAGCAAAGGTCCCTTGCTCTCTTCACGGCCCGGACCACCTTGCCGGTTCACCTAGCATTCATCTTGTGACAGCCGAGACACTGCCGCACAAGAACGCCCCTTCGACCACCCCTGCCGCACTCGGGCTCGGTGACCGCCCCGCGAAAGCCGGGCCCGCCGACCCCGCGGCCACCCATGTCCGGGTCAAACTCGACGTCGAGGTCCGCGCGCTCCTCGCACACGAGCCGGGCACCAAATCCGGAGGCGACCCGGAAGACCTGCACCAGATGCGGGTCGCGCTGCGCCGGATGCGCAGTGTCCTCAAGCTGTCGGGCCGCCTCGTCGGCCCGGACGCCGAACCGGTGCGCGCGGAACTCGGCTGGCTCGGCCAGTCGCTCGGCGACGTCCGCGACTACGACGTCCTGATCGGGCATCTCCGCGAGGTCGTCGCCGACTTCGCGGTACGCGACCAGCCCGCCGCACGCCGTCTGGTCTCGAAGTTCGTCACCGAACGCGGCGGCGCGAAGCGGCGGCTCACCCGCGCGATGACCAGCCCCCGCTACGACTCGATGTTGCGGGACATCGGCCGCCTCGCCCGGCAACCCACCACCGCCGAGCCCACCTCCGAGGCCACTCCCGGCTCCGCCGATCTCGTCGCCGGTCTCGCGAAGCCGCATCGAAAGCTCGCGAAGGCGGTGAAGGCGCTTCCTTCCAATCCCCCGGACGACGACCTTCACGCGCTTCGCATCTACGGCAAGAAACTGCGCTACGCCGCTGAGATGGCCAAACCCGCCGCCAAGAAGAAGCAGGCACTACGGATCCAGCGGCTGATCAAGGCGACGAAGGACCTCCAGACCGTTCTCGGAGACCACCAGGACGCCTGTGTCGCCGCCGATCGCATGCGTGGCGTCGTGGCTTCGGTCGATTCCGAAGTCGCGTACATCGCGGGCCGGATCGCGGAGAAGGAGCTACTGCGCCGCACCGAGGTCCGTGCCGTGTGGCGCGACGTCTGGGCGGAGGTCGACGAGGCCGCATTGGCGGTCAGCCCGCGGTGATCTCGCGAAGGTAGCCATCCGGGCGGATCCGCACCTGCCGCCCGTTCTCGGCCTCGTACGCGGCGAACGCGTGCCCGCCGACGTCCTCGAAGTCCACATCGGACAGTGCGCTTCCCGCGGGCAGGATCCGGCGCGCGCCCTCGGGAGCGGGACCGTCGCCGAACACCAGCACCGTCGCCCGCGGACCACGCAGCAGCTCGAACAGCCGGACGGGTTTGCCGTCGACGTCCGCCAGCGGCGCGTCCGGCGCGCGATCACCGGGCCGGATCCGCCCGGTCGCCGCGGGCGCCAGCGGTCCGCCGCGGTAGCCGATGTCGAGCTGACGCGTGTTCTCTCCGCGCTCGTGCGCGTCGTCCGCGCCCGCGGTGTACTTCTCCAGTAGTTCGGTGCTGATCTTCAGCACCCGCGCGGCGACTCCGCGACGCTCGGGCTCGTAGCTGTCGAGCAGCTCCGGTGAGCCGTCGGCGAGCTTCCAGCCGAGGTTGTACGCGTCCTGCACGCCGGTGTTGAGCCCCTGGCCGCCGGTGGGCGGGTGGACGTGCGCCGCGTCGCCGGCGAGGAACACACGGCCGTCCCGGAAGCGTTCCGCGAGGCGGATGTTCGGTCGCCACACGGTGGACCAGGTCAGATCGTGCAGCCGGACGCCGCCGCCGGACAGCTCGTCGAGCCGGGTCTGCAGTGTGGTCAGCGACGCCTCGATCTCTTCCTCGCCGAGCGGAGCGCCGAACTGGAAGTGCGGGACGCCGGGCAGCGGCGTGAGCACGAGCCCCGACATCGGTTCCTCGGGCTTCGCGAACCAGTGCCCGTACGCGCGGTCGAGCCCCTCGGCCTGGACGTCACCCAGCAGCATGCGGATCGACTCGTCGGTGGTGCCCTCGAACGCGATCCCGAGTGCCTTGCGCACGAAGCTCTTCCCGCCGTCCGCGCCGACGAGGTAGTCGACCCGGACCCGCTCGCCGGGCAGTTCGGCCGTCACGCCGTCGGCGTCCTGCTCGAAACCGAGCAGCGGGGTGCCGAGTTCGACGCGGACGCCGAATTCCGCGAGCCGGTCGCGCAGGATCCCCTCGGTCCGGGACTGGCCGAGGAAGAAGCCATTCGGGTAGGGCACGTCCGGCGTCGGTTCGACGAGCTCGGCCATCATCCGCTCCCCGACGACCTCACCGCCCAGGTGGATCTTCAGCGGTACCGGCGCCTGCCCGGCGGCCAGCACCGCGTCCAGCACGCCGAGGTCCTCGAAGACCTCCAGCGTGCGCGGCTGCAGGCCGTCACCGCGCGAGCCCTCGAAGAACGTCTCGGCCTGCTCCACGATCCGGACCTCGACGCCGCGGCGCGCGAGGTCGATGGCGAGCGTGAGCCCGGTCGGCCCGGCCCCCGCGATCAGTACCTTGGTCATTCCGCCTCCAGTGAATTATAATTCAGTGAATCTGAATTCAGCATGGCCGTTGCTAGCCTTCCCTGTCAAGGAGGTGCCGATGACGGCGACGAGCCGCAAGGAGAAGGCGGCGGAGACCGAGGCCGCGCTCAAGGACGCGGCGAAGCGCGTTTTCGCGGCGAAGGGGTACCTGAACACCAAGATCACCGACATCACGGCGGAAGCCGGACGCGCGGCAGGATCGTTCTACAACCACTTCGCGAGCAAGGAAGAACTGCTCGAATCGCTCCTCGCCGACCTCGCGGCGGCCAGCGACGTCAACGCCAGGCAGGCGGGGCATAGTGCCGACTTCACCGACCCTGAAGCGGTCCGGTGGCACGTCCGCGAGTACTGGACCTTCCATCGCGACAACGCCGCGACGATGCTCGCGCTGCGCCAGGCCGCGATGGTCAACGACGACTTCGCGCGGACGTTCGCGCGGTTCGGCGCCGATCAGGCGGCGGACATCCTCGACCACCTCGGGTACATCACCGCGGCGGGAATGGAACTCCCCGCGTCGGAACGGCTCTCGCTGGCACTGATGGCCGAGCTCGTCAACGGCTTCGCGCACACCTGGCTGCTGGACCGGTCCGTCTCCGAGGAGGAGGCCGTCGACGCGCTGACGCGGTTCATCTACCGGGGCTTCACCGGCCGCGACGTGAGCTGAACGGACCCGTCGTGCGTCTCACTCGCGGCACTGACCCGCGTGAAGGACCCCTTCCCTCGGCTCAGTCGAGGGAAGGGGTCCTTCACGCGCATGCCCCCTTCAGGACCGCCTCGCCCGCCGCGTTTAGTCCTCTACTTGCGGACGGTATTCACCCCTGCCCACCAGTGGTGTGGAGGGATGGCGAGATGCCCCCAATGTGGCATTGGGGACGCTGAGCGTCTCCAATGCCACATTGGGGGCACCACCATCGGCACACATCACCACGTACGCCCCCCACCCGCCGCGCACCACGAGTACGGTCGAGCGTCAACGACGTCTGAATCCCCTCGGTCAAACGGAAGTACCAGTCCGCACTAACGCGACTTACCATCCCTTCACGACCACCTCGCCCGCCGCGTTTAGTCCTCTACTTGCGGACGCGGACCCGCCCGGGTGTCCTGAAGGCCCCCTTTGAGACGTTCAACGTCCCTAAGGGGCCCTTTGCGACATCGGGCGGCAGGGCGGCAGGGCGGCAGGGGGCAGGGGGGCAGGCGGCAGGGGCCCGACCCAAACCTTCCCGCACCCTTCCTGCCCCAGAAGTACGTGAAGGCCCCCTTCCCTCGGCTGAGCCGAGGGAAGGGGGCCTTCACGCGCAAGCGCGAGTCAGGAGGCGAGGCGCTCCGCGGCGGCTTCGATCCGCTCGTCGGTGGCCGTCAGGGCGATCCGGACGTGTCGGCCGCCCGTCGGCCCGTAGAAGGTGCCCGGCGCGGCGAGGATGCCCCGATCGGCGAGCCACTCCACCGTGTCGAGCGCGGGTTCCCCGCGTGTGGACCAGAGATACAGCCCCGCCTCGGAGTGTGAGATCTCGAAACCGCTGTCCTGCAACGCCTTCCGCAGCACCAGACGACGGCGCGCGTAACGTTCCCGTTGCGCGGCAAGGGCTTCGTCGTCCTTCAGTGCGGCGACCATGGCCTCCTGCACCGGCCTCGGCACGATCAGCCCGGAGTGCTTCCGGATCTCCAGCAGCCCCGCGACGAGCTTCGGGTCACCGGTGACGAACCCGGCCCGGTAGCTCGCGAGGTTCGCGGACTTCGACAGCGAGTGGACGGCGAGCAGGCCGTCGAGGGAACCACCGTGCACCGACGGGTGCAGGATCGACACGGGCCGGCTTTCCCAGCCCAGCGCCAGATAGCACTCGTCGGAGACCACGACGACGTCGCGTTCGCGGGCCCAGTCGACGACCTTGCGCAGGTGGTCGACGCCGAGTACGCGCCCGGTCGGATTGGACGGCGAGTTCAGCCACAGCATCGACGGCCGCTGCGGCCCCAACGCCACCGTGCTGTCCGCACGCAGCAGCGAAGCCCCCGCCATCAGCACCCCGACCTCGTAGGTCGGGTACGCCACCTCGGGGATGACGACGAGATCGCCGGGCCCGAAGCCCAGCTGACGCGGCAGCGACGCGACCAGTTCCTTCGAACCGATCGTCGGCAGCACGGCCGCTTCGGGAACACCCTCGATGCCGTGCCGCCGCGAAAGGGCTTCGATCGCGGCGGCCCTCAGTTCGGGGATGCCGTGTGTGGCCGGGTACCCCGGGATGTCCGACACCGACGCGAGCGCCGCGCGGATGCTCTCGGGGACCGGGTCCACCGGCGTGCCGATCGACAGGTCGACGATGCCGCCGGGGTGGGCCCGCGCCTTCGCCTTGGCTTCCGCGAGCGAATCCCAGGGAAAATCGGGAAGCGCGACCCGGCTCATTCGCCCTGCGGGGGAAGAGCCTTGATGAAGGCGGGATCGTTGCTGGTCTTGCCGACCTTCGAGGCACCGCCGGGCGAACCGAGCTGGTCGAAGAAGTCGACGTTGGCCTTGGTGTAGTCGTTCCACTCGTCGGGGACGTCGTCCTCGTAGTAGATCGCTTCGACGGGGCAGACCGGCTCGCAGGCACCACAGTCGACGCATTCGTCCGGGTGGATGTACAGCATGCGGTCACCCTCGTAGATGCAGTCCACGGGGCACTCGTCGATACACGCCTTGTCGAGCACGTCGACGCAGGGCTCGGCGATCACGTAGGTCACTGCGCACTCCTGCTTTTCTCTGCTTCACCAGTCTGCGACGGACATTACGCGCCCACGGGCGCGGCGGGCCCGGTTAGGCCACCCTTATCCATACTCCGGGTATGGGCTTTCAACGGTCCCTGCGGCGCGGCGGTGGAGTGGCCCTGCTGTCCCCCGTGATGACGAACGACGGCGCGGCCGGTTTCGCCTTTTCGGCGTCCACGTCCTCGACGGCCTTCTCCGAACCCAGTGCCCGGTTGAAGCCATCTGAGATCTCGCGGACCAGGTCTTCGTTGTGCCGGTCGTCCTTGCGCGCGATGCTCATCGAGGTCCCTCCCACTGCCTTCCTTAGGCACAATCTAACCGTGAACACTGCGGAAATGCTCGAGCTCACCTGCAGCCGGGCCTGGCCTCCCCTGCTGGAACGCCGGATCGGGGACTGGACACTGCGCTGGGCGGACGGGTTCACCGCCCGCGCCAACAGCGCGCTGGCGATCGGTGACCCGGGAAAACCGCTGCCAGACGCCTTGAAAGAGCTCTGTGACTTCGCACACGACCACGGGATTCCGCCGGTCGTTCAGGTGATCCAGGACACGTCCGCCGAAGACGCCATCGATGCCCACGGATGGGTCCACTATGTGGAACACAAGCCCGCACACGAGGTACGCCTGATGACGGGACCGATCCCGCGCGGGACGTCGGCGGGAGCGGTGGTCCTCGACGAGCCGACGTCCGGATGGTGGGAGATGACGGCCGGGAGCACGGAGCCCGCCGAGGCCCCGCGGCACGTCCTCGGCACCGGCAAGGTCGGTTTCGGCCTCGTCGAGCTGGACGGCGTCACGGCCGGGGCGGTGCGCGGCGCTGTCGTCGGCGAGTGGCTGCATATCGCCCGTTTGGAGGTACGGCCGGAGTTCCGGCGGCGGGGCCTGGCACGCGGGCTGATGAACGCGGCGGGCGCTTGGGGCGCCGCTCAGGGCGCGACAGGCGTGCTGCTTCAGGTCGCGCTGGCGAACGACGGCGCACTCAAGCTGTACGAAAACATGGGCTGTACGGAGCACCACAGGTACCGCTACTGGGCCCCCGCTCCCGGCGCGTGCGAGGATCGCCGGTCGTGAAGGTCGTCATTTTGGTCGGCGGAGTGGGCGGGGCCCGCTTCCTGCTGGGTGTCAAGCAAGCATTGGGGCTGCCCGCGATCGGTTCCGCGACGGAATCGCCGCATGAGGTGACCGCGCTGGTGAACACCGGGGACGACGTGTGGATGCACGGACTGCGCATCTGCCCGGACCTGGACACCTGCATGTACACCCTCGGCGGGGGGATCGACAAAGAACGCGGCTGGGGGCACGCGGGCGAGACCTGGACGGTCAAGGAGGAACTCGCCGAGTACGGCGCCGAACCGACCTGGTTCGGGCTGGGCGACAAGGACATCGCGACGCATTTGATCCGTTCGCGGATGCTGCGCGCGGGCTATCCGCTCTCCCAGGTCACCGAGGCGCTGTGCGATCGCTGGCAGCCGGGTGTGCGCCTGCTGCCGATGTCGGACGACCGGGTCGAGACGCATGTCGTGATCGACGACCCCGAAGATCCGGATCAGCGCAAGGCGATCCACTTCCAGGAGTGGTGGGTGCGCTACCGCTCCGAGCCGAAGGCGCATTCCATCATCGCCGTCGGCGCGGACGAGGCGAAACCGGCGCCGGGCGTGCTGGAGGCGATCGCGGGCGCCGACATCGTGCTGTTCGCGCCGTCCAACCCGGTGGTTTCGGTGGGTACCACCCTCGGCGTGCCGGGAATCCGCGCCGCACTCCGGAAGACGCGGGCCAAGGTCGTCGGCATCTCACCGATCATCGGTGGGAAGGCGTTGCGCGGCATGGCCGACGCGTGCCTGAGCGCGATCGGTGTGGAGACCTCGGCCGAGGCCGTCGGGCGGCATTACGGCTCCCGCAAGGAATCCCCGGAAGGCGTGCTCGACGGCTGGCTGGTCGCCGAGGGTGAGACCGTCGATGTACCAGGAGTCGCCGTGCGCGACGTCCCCCTGCTGATGTCCGATGTGGACAAGACCGCGGCGATGGCGCGCGCGGCCTTCGACCTGGCCGGAGTTTCCGTTGACTGATCATGCTTCCGCGAAGATCGAGATCCTGCCGGTCGACGGACTGCCGGAGTTCCGCCCCGGTGACGATCTGACCGGGGCGATCGCCGCCGCCGCACCGTGGCTGCGCTCGGGCGACGTCCTGGTCGTGACGAGCAAGATCGTCTCCAAGACCGAGGGCATGCTGATCCGCGTCCCGGCGGACCCCGAAGAGCGTGACGCCGCGCGACGGAGGCTCGTCGAGGAGGAATCCGTCCGGGTGGTCGCGCGGATCAACCGGACGTTGATCACCGAGAACCGGCTCGGCATCGTGCAGGCCGCGTCCGGCGTGGACGCGTCGAACGTGGCCTCCGGCGAGGTCGCGTTGCTGCCGTCCGATCCGGACGCGTCCGCGCTCGCGCTGCGGAACGGGCTGCGGGAACGGCTCGGCGTCGAGGTCGCGGTCGTCGTCACCGACACGATGGGCCGCGCGTGGCGGGTCGGGCAGATCGACGCCGCGATCGGCGCGTCCGGCCTGCGTGTGCTGCATTCCTACGCCGGTGAGATCGACAGCCAGGGCAACGAACTCGCGGTCACCGAGGTCGCCATCGCCGACGAACTCGCCTCCGCGGCGGATCTGGTCAAGGGCAAACTCGGCGGGACCCCGGTCGCCGTCGTGCGCGGCCTCCGGCTGACCGACGACGGCTCCACCGCCCGCAAGCTGATCCGGCCGACCGAGGAGGACCTTTTCCGCCTCGGCACCAACGAAGCGATCGCACAGGGCCGCCGGGAAGCGGTGCTCGCGCGCCGTTCGATCCGGTCCTTCACCGACGAGCCCGTCGATCCGGAAGTGTTACGGCGGGCGGTCGGGACAGCACTGACCGCTCCCGCGCCACACCACACCAAACCGGTCCGGTTCGTGTGGCTGCGCGAGGAAGGGTTACGCCGCAAGCTTCTCGACGCGATGAAGGCGTCGTGGCAGGCCGATCTCGAACGCGACGACTTCACCGCGGAGCAGGTCGCGAAACGGCTCAGCCGCGGCGACATCCTGTACCACGCGCCCGAGGTCGTCGTGCCGTTCCTCGTCGCCGAGGGCGCGCACACCTACCGCGACGACCGGCGGAACGACTGTGAGCACACGATGTTCACCGTCGCCGGTGGTGCCGCGGTGCAGGGCCTGCTGGTCGCTCTCGCGGCCGAAGACCTCGGCTCATGCTGGATCGGGTCAACCATTTTCGCCGCGGACGTCGTACGCGAAGTGCTCGGCCTGGACGCCCGCTGGCAGCCGCTCGGCGCCGTCGCGATCGGTCATCCCGCCGCCCTTCCGCCCGCCCGTGGCGTGGTCGAACCCGGTGAAGGGCTGCTCGAACGGTGACCCTGCATGACGACGTTGTGTCCACTTTGTCCAGTTGGCGACCGGCGGACACGGCCCAGGAATCCTTGCGCCAGGCCTATTTAGGCTTCCTCGCCGCCCGCGAGGACGCCTGCCTTCGCGAATGCGCGGCCGGGCATATCACCGCGTCGGCCGTCCTTCTGGACGCAGACGCGGAAAACGTCCTGCTGACACTGCATCCGCGAGTCGGGCGCTGGCTGCAACTCGGCGGGCATTGCGAGCCGGGCGACGCGACGCTCGCGGAGGCGGCCTTGCGTGAGGCCCGGGAGGAATCGGGCATAGAGGACTTGGTGATCGATCCGGTCCCGGTACACCTCGACGTCCACCCGATCACTTGCTCGCTCGGCGTTCCGACCCGGCATTTCGACGTACGTTTCGTGGTGCGCGCACCACGGGACGCACAACCGGTCCAAAGTGACGAATCGGACGATCTTCGTTGGTGGCCGGTGAATTCACTGCCGGAAGGGTCGGAAGATCTGACCGAACTGGTGGAAGCGGCCATCCCCGCGCCACTCGGCCGTTAGGGTGTCGGCTGACGTCCAAAGGGGGAAGAATGCTGACGACGCTGACGCCATATCTGGACCGGGTCCGGGTCCACAGCAGCGGTGACGGTGACGGCGCCGGCTGGGTCCTGCTGATCCTGGCGATCATCATTATCATCATCGTGATCGTGGTGATCATCGTGAAGGTCAACCAGGCGAAGAAACCGCCGATGTCCTTCCCGCAGAATCCGAACTTCGGCGGTGGCGGCCCGGCTCCCGGCTTCCCGCCGCCGCCCCCGCCCGCCGGTGGTCCCGCGCCGCAGGGCAACTGGCAGCAGCAGCCCGGTTTCCCGCCACCCGCCCCCGGTTTCGGCCAGGCACCCGGCTTCCCGCCGCCGCCTGCCCCGGCTCCCGCGGGCTTCCCGCCGCCGCCCGGCGGTTTCCCTCCTGGCGCCGCGGCTCCCGGCGGTTTCCCGCCTGGCGCTCCGGCTTCCGGCGCGTTCGGCGCGCCCGGTATGGCCCAGCCCGGTATGGCCCAGCCCGGTTTCCCGCCGCCGCCCCCGCAGGCGGGCCCGCCGATCGACGGCAGCGACGACCGTACGCAGGTCGTGTCACGGCAGCAGCAGGCCGACGCCGGTGCCGATCGCACCCAGGTCGTCCCGCCTGCCCAGCAAGGCGGCGACCGCACCCAGGTCGTGCCCGGTGGCGCCGGTGACGCCACGCAGGTCGTCCCGGGTGGCGGCGCCGACCGGACCCAGGTCGTCCCGCCCCGCCAGTAACCCCGGCCTTCACGGCATTTCCAGCAGGGAGAAACCGCATGGTCAGGGTCGACCCGAATTCTTCGGTCCCGCCGTTCGAGCAGGTGCGCACCGCCTACGCGGCGCGGATCAACGACGGCACCCTGCCCGTCGGGGCGAAACTCCCGACCGTGCGAAAACTCGCCGAGGACCTCGGCATCGCCCCCAACACCGTCGCCAAGGCCTACCGCGAACTCGAAGAAGCAGGCTTGATCGAGACTCGCGGCCGGGCCGGGACGTTCGTCGGCGCCGTCGGCGACGAGACCCGCGAACGGGCAAGGCAGGCGGCCGCCGACTACGCCGCGCTGACCAGGAAACTGGGCCTCGACCGCGACGAGGCGAAGGCGATCGTGGACGCGGCACTGGGCTGATCTACCCTCCACCGCGACGAACAAGGGGGCAATCGTGGTCGGAATCATCGAGCTGGTGCTCATCGCGGCCGTGCTCACGGGCGTGGGTGCCGGTGTCTACTTCCTGATCAAGACACTCAACAAGCCGAAGCCGCCGCCCTACCCGCCTCACTATCCGCCCCAGCCGCCGTACCCGCCCCAGTACCCCCAGGGCGGACCTCAGGGCCCGTACCCTCCGCAGCAGCACCCCGGGCAGCAACCGCCGCCACCAGGCTGGGGGCCCTAGGCCGTCACATCGCCCGGTAGTCGCGGAGTTCGATCTTCGGCCCGAACCTCGGACGGCGGAACCCGGCCGTCGACAGGTAGCGCACCGCACGCTGCCGGTGCGGCGAGTACGGCGCCAGCACTTCGGACATCCCGGCGTCGTCGAGTTTCGTGCCGACGAGCGCGTGTCCCACCATCGAGGGGATGTTGTAGTCGCCGAAGCTCACCGCGTCAGGGTCGCCCCAGGCGCGCTGCGCGATCTCCGCGGCGGTCCACACGCCGATTCCGGGCACCTTGCGCAGCCAGGCCCTGCCCTCGACACCCTTCAGCTCGACGGCCTTTTCCAGCCGATGCGCGACACGCGCGGCGTTGATCAACGTCGTCCGCCGTTTCACGTCCACCCCGGCGCGATGCCATTTCCAGTCCACAATGGACCGGATGGCGGCAGGTGTCGGCGGCACGCGCAGCCGTGACGGCACCGGTCCCGGCGCCTGTTCCCCGAACCAGCGGCACAATTCGGCCCACGACCGCAACGCCTCCGCGCTGGTCACCTTCTGCTCCAGCACGGCGAGCACCAGCGCGTCCCAGACCCGGCCGGTGGATCCCAGTCGCAGCCCCGGATTGAGACGGCGCGCCGACGCGATGACGTCGTGGTGCGCCACGAACTCCGAATCGTCGTCGTTCGCGCCCAGCATCGCCGGGACGCCGTCGAGCAGCCTGTCCGCGCCCGGCCCCCAGGCCTCCGCCTCGATCTCGCCGTCCGCGCGCCGCAGCAGCGCGAGCGTGCCCGCGCCGTCCGCGGTGGTGGCGGCCAGCCAGGTGACCCCGCTCTCGGTGCGGACGACGTTGGGCGAACGCGACCCACGGCTCAGCGGACCCAGCACCGTGTCCAGGTCCAGTTCGTAGCCGGGGCGAAAGAGCACGCAGTGAACCTACCCGGCCCTCGGCTAGGGTTACGCGGGCCGCCCGGCGGCGCCACTACTCTGATGACCCGGAACGTAAGCCGATGGAGGACTCCGACGATGACCCCGCGACCGGCAAAGGCCTCGATCGTCAGCGGCTACTTCAATCCGCTCCACCAGGGCCACCTCGACTTGTTCGAGGCCGCTCAGGCACGATCCGGCTACCTGATCGTCATCGTCAACAACGATCGTCAGCAGGTCCTCAAAAAGGGCCGCGTGATCCAAACCGAGGACATCCGGGCACGGATCGTCCGCGCGCTGCGCATCGTCGACGCCGCGTACGTCGCCGTCGAGGAGGGGCCGGGCATCAACGAATCGTTCGACCTGATCCGGTCGGAGTACCCGGACACGGAACTCGAGTTCTGCAACGGCGGGGATCGGCGCAATGTCGACGAGCTCCCGGCCGACGAGGTCGAAGCAGGAGCCCGCAACAACATCGCGATGCTCTACGGCATCGGCGGCACGGACAAGGTCGACTCCAGCACCCGCATCCTCTCGGACATGGAAGCCTGAGTTCGCCGAGGCCGGACGCGGTCGCTCGCCAACAATTGTCGGAAGACGTTTGCGGGTCTACTGACGGCGGCGGCCCGGAGGGCCTACCCTGAACACACACAGTCGGCCCTGAACCCAGAGGGCCCCAGGTCAGTCGGGAGGCCTAGGGGATGGACCCCCGTGCTCGGGCAGACGCCTTGCTCGCACGCGCCAGCGCGCGTGGAGCCTTCGTCGTGACACCGGACAACGCGACGTCACCGATGGACTCCGCGAACACCCAGCAGATCCCCCGATCGGTGGTCGCCGAGATCGACCGCTCGTCGGACCCGGACACGACCACACAGCTACCGGCCTCATTGATCGCGGAAAACGATCATCCGTTCGCGGGTCCTGAACCGACGACGCGGTTGGACATGCCGCCGGTGCGGGGTGAGGGCGCGACGCGGCCTCAGCCGTACCCTCGCCGGCCGGGAACTCAGCCGACCAGGCCCCTGCCTCAGGCGACGACCCCGCTCACCCGCAGGCCACCCGCCACGCCGGTGCGGAGCCCGCTGATCGAGCAGCCGGAACCGGATACCGCCGAAAACGAGATCGGCGGCCTGGTGCCGACGACCAAACAGAACACCTCGGGACGGTCGAACCTCTCACGGCGGCTGGACGGCATCTAGGGCGTGTCTGGCAAATCTCGTTCGTGGTCTTCGCGCCCAGGCGGTCCCTGGCGGCGTGGGCCCTTCGACCAAGTACGCCCAGTACGAGGAC
>NZ_JBFBBY010000078.1:0-38624 GCF_040682875.1 Amycolatopsis sp. NPDC051071
CCCCTTCCTTGCGTCTAGCGCAAGGAAGGGGGCCTTCATGTACTTGGGGGAACTTGGGGAAAGTCCCCGTCAACTAGGAAAGCTCGTCGGGGCCGTAGCCGGGCATCTTGCCGGTGACGACGAAGATCATCCGGCGCGCGACCGAGACGGCGTGGTCGGCGAAGCGCTCGTAGAAGCGGCCCAGCAGGGTGACGTCCACGGCCGCGGCGACGCCGTGGTCCCAGTTCCGGTCCATGATGACGGTGAACAGGTGCTTGTGGATCTCGTCGACCTCGTCGTCGTCCGACTCGATCGTGCGGGCCGCCTCGACGTCCTTGGACTTGATGACCTGCTCGGCCTGCCTTGCCAGTTTGACGGCGACCTCGCCCATCTTGGCGAAGTCGGCCCGCACGCCCTCGGGAAGGACCGGCTCCGGGTGGCGGCGCCGCGCGGCCTTCGCCACGTGCAGTGCCAAATCGCCCATCCGCTCCAGGCTTTCCGCCGCGTGGATCGCGGCGAGAACGGTCCGCAGGTCGGTCGCGACGGGCGCCTGCAGTGCGAGCAGGGCGTACGCCTGCTCCTCGCATTCGGCGCGCGCGTCGTCGACCTTCGCGTCGTCGCTGATCACCTGCTCGGCGAGTCCGAGATCGACCTCGAGCAACGCCCGGGTCGCCCGCTCCATCGCGTCGGCGACCTGGAGCGACATGCTCGCTAGGTTATCGGCGAGCTGTTCGAGTTCGACATGGTAAGCCTCACGCATGGCCCAACCCTACGGGGAACAGGGACCAAAAGCCGCATCCCAGGGTGAACCCGACGTGAACCCGGACTAACGAATGATCCCCCGCGTGGATCTTCAGCCTGAGCTGCTGCTCTTCCTGCCGCCGCCGGACTTGGCGGAACTCGTCGGAGCGGACGCCGCGCTGTTCGGCGGGGGTTCCGGGGCCTTCTCCTCCAGCGGCGTGTTGTTGATCAGCGCCTCGAAGACGGCCTTCGACTTGTTCTGCAGCAGTACCTCGTTGCCGCGCCCGTTCGCCTCGCCGGTGGTGGGCACGGTGAGGAACTTGACGTTGCCGGAGTCCATCCCGCGCATCGACTTCGCCAACGTCATCATCTGCTTGATGCCGAGATTCTCGCCGAAGGTGGCCTTGGCGAACGCGTCGATGAAACCGCTCATCTTGCCGGTGTCGAGCATGACGTCCTTGGACATCACCGTCTTCAGCAGCGCGCCGAGGAAGGCCTGCTGCCGCTTGATCCGGCCGTAGTCCGAGGTCGGGTCGCCCTTGACGTGCCGCGCCCGCACGTAGTTCAGCGCCTGGTCACCGGAGATCCGGGTCTCGCCCGCTTGCGAGATGACCATGCCGAGGGTGTCGTCGTCGACCGGCTTCTCGTTGTACACGGTGACGCCCTGCACGGCGTCGACCATGGATTTGAAGCCGTTGAAATCGATGCCGACGAAATGGTTCATCTTCATGCCGGTGATCTGCTGGATCACCTTCGTGACGCATTTGGGGCCGCCGACCCCGAAGGCGGTGTTCAGCTTCGCGATCTTCTTCGCGGGTGAGATCTGATCCGAGTACGACGACGTCGCCGGATCCCAGCGCTCGCAGTCCGGCCGGCTGATCTCGAGGTCGCGGGGGAACGAAACCATGACGACACGCTGCCGGTCGGCCGGGACGTGCGCGATCATGACCGTGTCCGAGCGGGCACCCGGAGTGCCGTCCGAGTCGCCGACGCCGTCTTCGGCGGACGCGCCGTCACGGCTGTCGGAGCCGACCATCAGGAAGTTCTCGTCGCCGGTCTGGCCGGCGGCGTCCTGGATGTCGGCGGAGTCCTCGTCGAGCGAGGCGACGTTGTTGAACTTCGCGTCGAACCAGGTCTGCGCGCCCCACGCGGTGCCGATGGAAAGGAATACGAGCGCGGCGACCACGGCGGCGGCGATCCGGCCAGCCTTGGCCGACTGCCTGGTCTTGCGTTCCTTCTTCTCCTGAAGACGGGTCTGCGGAGACGCCTGCTCGGCGGCCTCGGCACTCTCCGGGGTGTCGGTCGTGACCACCCGCTGCAGTGCTGTCCGGGTCTGCTCCAGCAACGCGGCGGGCCGCGCCGCGAGCCGCTCACGGCGCTCACGTTTCTTGGCCTCTTCGGCCTCGAGTTCGTCGTGCGCGGCGGAGAACCGGGCAAGCGTGTGGTCGATCTTGCGCTTCGTGATCGTCGCTTCGTCGATCGCTTCGAGCTCGTCGGTCATGGTGAGCCGGTCCATCTCGGACCGCGGCGGGACGGCGCCGAGAACCGGCGGCTGGGACGGCGCCTGCGGTGGTGCCGGCCGCTGCACGGGGCGGCGAGGACGGCGCGGCGCGGCCGGTACCGCGGGCTGCTGCTGGGCGCCGGGGTTCACCACCGGCGGGCGGCGCTGCGTCGGCGCCTCAGGAGTGGGCGCGACCGGCGAGTTGCGGCGCGCACGAGGCGGCCTCGGCGTATGCGGGGGTTCGGCGGGCCGCGGGTTCCGCTGCGGCAACGGCGACTGGCCGGACTGGGCCGGACGCGGTGCGGGCGGCTCCTCGGCCGGTGCGGCCGGTGCCGCGGGGCGAGGACGACGGGGCGCGGGTGGTTCCGAGCGTGCGGCGCGGGCCCCGGGTCTCGGAGGTTCCGGCGACGGCTCGGGCTGCCGGAGACGGCGGGGCGGCGGTGCCGGTGACTCGGCGCTCGGGTCGAAGACGGGACGTTCACCCGTGTGACGTGCGACGACGTCCGAGACGCTGATCCCGCCGTGGGTGTCCATCGACCGGCGCCTGCCAGGCTTGTCGCGGCCCGAGCCGGCGCTCCTGTCCAGACTGCTGTGGCGACCGGTCCCCGGATTGTGGTGCTCGTCGGGCACTCGGTCTCCTCTCAAGGTCGTAGCTCTTTCGTTATCGTACGGACACCTCGGGTTCGTGACGACAACCATCCCCGAATTTTCTTCACCCAAGGTACCGAGAAGCGCCGAACGGTCCATGCGATCGGGTGAGCGGTCCTGGTTAAAGCTGCGTTAAAAAGCCCGATACCGCTACGTAGAGTATGGCGTTAACCGAGTGGGTGGCTAGGCCCCGGTGGGCTCGGAAGACTTCCCGGAGTTCGCGGAACTGGGAATCACCTGCGACGATTCCTTTTCGCGATAGGCCACTTTGTTCCGGCCGGCCCGTTTCGCCATATACAACAAAGCGTCGGCGCGGCGCAACTGCCGTTCCGGTTCGGCCCGATACCCCGGTCCGGTGCCGTTTTCGTGGGCGAGTCCAACGCTGATCGTCACCGACAGGCCCGGCCGGATCCGCGCCCACGGGTGGCGGGACACCCGGACGCGGGCGGTGTCGGCGATCCGGACCGCGCGGGCGGCATCGACGTCCGGGAGGACGAGCGCGAACTCCTCGCCGCCATAGCGGGCGCAGAACGCCTCGGGCGGAAGTCCCTGTTGCAGCAGGTCGGCGACCTCGCGGAGCACTCGGTCGCCGACCAGATGCCCGAAAGTGTCGTTGACCTCCTTGAACAGGTCGAGGTCCACCAGCGCGATCGCGATCCCTGGCGGGCCGCGGTGTTCGACGGCCGGGCCATGCAGCCATTGGTCGAGATAGCGGCGGTTGAAGCTGGACGTCAGCGTGTCACGCAGGCTGCCGGCCCGGGCGAGGTCGAAGGCCGACTTCAGATGGTGGTAGGCGCGTCGCCAGTCACCCTGGGTGGCGAGTACCCCGGCGATCGATTCGTGCAGGCTGAGCAGATCGATACCCGGCGCGCCCGGTGGGAGCGCGGCCTCGTCGTCGGCTACCACGCTCACCTCCGCCACGAATTGGTTTTCGTCGTAAAGGAGGCATCTCTTGAGGTATGAGTACGGTCCGAAGCGAATATCGCTCAAGTGGACGACGGAGGCGCCCCATTGTCACGGACCGAAGTGCCGTTCTGTAAGGCCGAAAACGGCTCCGCGTCTTTGAGCTGCGAAAACTGATCCTTCGCCCAGTAACTCACGTCAGTCACATCGTCATTCAGCAACCGTGTGTAATCATTCCAGGTGATCCAGCGCCACTCGCCGACCTCGTCGGGATGCGGTTGGGGATCTTCGTCGACCCAGCCGACGAAGACCGGGCAGAACTCGTTCTCGACCACACCTTCGAACGGCGGCGTCCGGTAGCGGTACGCCGGGAGGACGCAGCGGAGCCCGTCCAGCCGGGGCAGGCCGAGCTCGAAGGCGGCACGACGCCGGACGGCCTCTTCGATCGGTTCACCCGGTGCGGGATGCCCGCAGACACTGTTGGTCCATACCCGCGGCCACACCTTTTTGGTCGCGGCGCGGCTGGTGATCAGCAGGGCCTGGTCGCTGCGGCGCAGCAGGTAACAGGAGAACGCCAGATGGAGCCGGGTGTGCTCGTGGTGGGCGGCCAGTTTGGGCGCGGTCTCGCCGGTCGGCTCGCCGTCCTCGGTGACATAGACGATGCGTTCGGTGTCGAGTTCGGTCGCGTTGTTCACCGGACCCACTGAACTACACGGCTCACGGTAACCGGTACCGCGACCAGAGTTACCCCTGTTAGTGGGACGAAAGGTGTTCCACGAGCAAAGAAGTGACGGCCTCGGGTGTCTCTTCCACCACCCAGTGGGAGACGTCCTCGATCATCTCGAAGCGGTACGGGCCGGTGACGCGGTTCGCGGTGTCGAGTGCGGCCGTCGAACCGAAGGCGGCGTCCTCGGTGCTCCAGATGTAGAGCGTCGGCACCTCGATGGGCCCGATCTTCCCGCCGGGACGGCCGGCGCGGTACCAGTTGAGCGCGGCGGTCAGCGCGCCCGGTTCGGACAGACGCCGGACATATTCGTCGACCTTGCTCGGCGGCACCCTCCGGTCGAAGATGCGGCGCAACGCGTCGGCGTCGTTCTCGAGCATCCGTCGTTCGGTGACCCGGGTCTGCCGCCATTCGGTCATGTATCCCGAGCGGAGATGCTGATCCTCGTCGGTCTTCATGGCCTCCGCCAGCGCCGCCGGATGCGGCGTCGAAACAACGGTGAGACTGCGGAGCCTGCCGGGATGCGCGTCGGCCGCCCACCACGCCACCGCGGCGCCCCAGTCATGTCCGACGAGGTCGAATTCGTTCCACCCCAAGCGATCCGCGATCGCGATGACGTCGCCGACGAGTGCGTCGATGGTGTACTCGGCCGCCTGTTCCGGCCGGACGTCCGGCGAATAACCGCGCTGATCCGGCGCCACCGCGCGATATCCGAGCACGCCGAGCGTCGCGACCTGGTGCTCCCACTCCACCGCCGCCTCGGGAAACCCGTGCAGCAGCAGGACGCCACGGCCGTCTTCGGGGCCGGCCGCGATGGCGTCGAAGGAACCGGCGGCGGTCGGGATACTCAGCTGCTCGATCACGCCGCCGACTCTACTTGTCAGCGGGAAGGCGAAAAATCTTCCGGCGGGAACGTTTGTCAGCCGCCGGAATGCATGTCCTCGGCCTCGGGAACGCAGCCGTCGTCCGGATCGTCGAGCCAGCCGTGCGGCAGTGTGACCTTGCCCGGCGAACCCTGCCGCCCGCGCGGCCCGGTGGCCGCGCTCGGGAACGGGGCGTCGTGGTCGAGCTGATCGATGAGGTCGTCCAGCTGGGTCAGGCTGGAGAGCATCGCGAAGCCGCGCCGCAGTTCCGAACCGACCGGGAAACCCATGAAGTACCAGGCCATATGTTTGCGGATGTCGCGCATGGCCTTGTCGTGGCCGTCGTGCTCGACGAGCAGCTCGGTGTGGCGGCGCAGGACCTTCGCGACCTCGCCGAGCTTCGGCGGGGTGGGCTGCGGGCGTCCCGCGAAAGCGGCTTCCAGCTCGCCGAACAGCCACGGCCTCCCCAGGCAGCCGCGGCCGACCACGACGCCGTCGCAGCCTGTCTCGGACACCATGCGCAGTGCGTCTTCGGCGGAGAAGATGTCGCCGTTGCCGAGCACCGGGATGCTGGTGACGGCCTCCTTGAGGGCGGCGATCTTCGTCCAGTCGGCCTGGCCGGAGTAGCGCTGAGCGGCGGTGCGCGCGTGCAGGCTGACCGCGGCGGCGCCCTCCGCTTCGGCGATGCGCCCGGCGTCGAGGTAGGTCAGGTGGTCGTCGTCGATGCCCACCCGGAACTTGACCGTGAACGGCACCTCCGCCTCGGCCGCCGCCTTCGCCGACTCGCGCACGATATCGGCGAACAGCTTCCGCTTGAACGGCAGCGCCGCGCCGCCGCCCTTGCGCGTCACCTTCGCGACCGGGCAGCCGAAGTTGCTGTCGATATGGTCGGCGAGGCCCTCGCCGGTGATGATGCGGACGGCTTCGGCCATGGTTTTGGGGTCGACCCCGTAAAGCTGCATGGACCTGGGTTTTTCGTTCTCGCCGAAGGTCATCATGTGCATCGTGCCGGGGTGGCGTTCGACCACCGCGCGGGCGGTGATCATTTCGCAGACGTAGATACCCGCGCCGTACTCCTGGCACAGCTGACGGAAGGCGACGTTGGTGATACCCGCCATCGGAGCGAGCACGACCGGGGGATCGACCTCGTAGGGGCCGATCTTCAGGCTGGGCTTGCTCAGGGTGGCTGTCACGTCCTCCATTGTCGCCTGTGGTGTCTGTCACTCGCAGGTGGGCCGGAAGTCGACGTGCGCCGAGGGGTCAGGACGACTTCGCCAACTGGCTGACGCGCTGGAAAGACATGCCGAGAACCGGTCCGTCACGGAATTCGGCAGGTGCACTTTGAGGTGGAGGTCGTACTCGTCGCCCCGGATGTTCTCCATGATCTCGATGAGGTCGCTCGCCATGGTCTCGACGTCCTTGCAGCGGAGGGCTTGTGTCGAGCGGCCGATCTCACGGACGCGGATGAGCCAGAACTTGCCATCACGGGTGACTTCGGCGTGATAGGTCTTCACTTCCTCCACCGACCTTTCCCGAGGACATTCTCGCACTCCTTGAAGATGTCGACGGCGAGAATCCCCTGGTTCCTGCTGTCGCGTAAGTGGAACCGTCGTTGATGAAGGAATTGGGACGTTGAGTGTCCCGATTCCTTCATGGACAAGGCCGCGCCCGCCAGGATCCCGGTATCCCCGGGTGATGATCTCGCAGGTCGCGACCACATCGTCATCACGATTGAGTAGTGCTACGGATCCCTCGGCGGCGTCGAGGATTCATGCTGGTCGCCATGACCACCGATGGGGATGTGCTCCTCAGGCTCGCCGGGGAGATCGACGATCTTGGGGCCCGCCTCGCGCGGGTCGGTACCGAGCTGAGGACCGTCCAGGCCGACGCGGCGCCGACGCCTGCCGAGGCGCCTGAGCAGGCACCTCGACAAGAGCAGCCGGTCCCGCCGCGGCCGACCGCCCAGCAGGCGCCCGAAGCCCAGCCGCAGCAGCACCAGCCGCCGCAGCAGCAGCCCCAGCCGGGGCAGCAGCCTCAGCAGCCCGTGTACCCGCAGCACGCGCATGCCCAGTACCAGCAGGCCCAGTACGCCCAAGCCCAGGCGCAGGCCGAGCAGCGGTGGTGGCACCAGCCGTACCAGCAGCCGCAGCAGCCGCCGCACCAGCAGCCCCGCCCGCAGCAGCAGCAGCAGCACCAACTGCAGCAGCAGCCGTACCAGCCCTACCGGCCGGTTCCGAAGGTGACGCTGGCAGAGAAGCTGAGCAAGGAAGGCGCCGGAAGCAGGCTCCTGGCCTGGGTCGGCGGCGCCGTCACGTTGCTCGGCATCGTGTTGTTCCTGGTCCTCGCCATCCAGCGCGGCTGGTTCGGCCCGCTGCCGCGGGTGATCGGCGGCGCCGCGCTCGGGTTGACGCTCGTCGGGATCGGGCTGCGGCTGCACCGCACCCCGGCGGGCCGCACGGGTGCGTTCGCGCTCGCCGCGACCGGTATCGGGACGCTGTACCTCGACGCGATCGCCGCGACGACGATGTACGGGTTCCTCCCGGCCTACGCCGGTCTCGCGCTCGGTCTCCTGATCGCGGTCGGCGGATTGCTGCTGGCCGTGCGGTGGAAGTCGTCGCTGCTCGCGACGGCCGTCGTGCTCGGCTGCGTGGTCTGCGCGCCGCTGATCACACAGGGGTTCAAGCCCGAACTGGTCGCGTTCCTGCTGGTGGTTCAGGTCGCGTCGACGCCGGTGCAGTTGCGCCAGTCGTGGCCGTCGGTCGCGGTCGCCGCGGGGATCCCGCCGCTGGTCGCGTCGGTGTTCAGCACCGCGTTCGCCGGTCTCGGCGGCAGCACCGCGAACACCGCCGCCGCGCTGGCCACCGGCGGGATCGGACTCGCGCTCGCCGTGGTCGTCACCACCAAACGTTCCGGTGACGCCGCCGCGCTCGCCCTCCTCGGCGCCGCCCCGTTGCCGTCGCTGCTCGCCGCGTTGTTCCTGCCGAAGACGCCGGCCGTGCTCGTCACCGCGTCGGTCGCGCTGGTGCTGCTCGCCGTATGGGCGGCCGGGCAGTGGCTCGACGGCTGGACGGGTGACCTCGCGGGTGCCGCCGGTCTCCTGGCGGCCTTGCAGACGACGATGACGCTCTTCGACGGCAGTGCCCGCTCCGCGATCCTGATCGGCGAAGGGGTTTTGCTGGCGCTGGTCGCGCTGTGGACGAAGAAGCACGTGGCGTTGTTCGGCGGGCTGGGGTTCGCCGTCGTCGGCGGGATCATCGCGCTGGCCTTCGAGGTTCCGCCCACGCTGTTCTTCCTGATCAAGAACCGCCCGGACGCCGACCTGGCCGCCGCGCTGCTGGTGGCCGTCGCGATCCTGGCCGTCTCGATCACGCTTCCGTGGGTCGCGCACCGGCTCGGCCTGTTCAAGTCGGCGGCGGAGAACGTGGTGCCGTGGCTCTTCGCCGGCGTCTGCGCGCTCTACGGCGCGGGTGCGATGGTGCTGTGCGGCGCGCTGCTGGCCGTCCCCGGCCGCTCGGGTTTCCTGCTCGGGCACGTGGTGATCACGGTGTCCTGGACGGTGGCCGCGCTCTTGCTGCTCATCCGCGGCATCTCGGTGGTCGGCCTGCGGGTGATCGGGCTGGTGCTGGTCGGCGCGGCGGTGCTGAAGCTGGTCCTGTTCGACCTCGCCGCGCTCGACGGCCTGGCCAGGGTCGCGGTCTTCCTCATCGCCGGTTTGGTCCTGCTGGGAGCCGGGACGCGGTACGCCAAGCTCGTCGCCTCACGCTGAGGAAGAAAAGCCGCCGGGTCGTGGTTGGTGCGTTTCATGAGCTACCAACCCGACCCGCGGCTCGCCGAGCGAGCGAAGGAAGACGTCGCCTGGCTGACCACCATCAGTCCGAAGGGCAGGCCTTCACCCCGTCCGGTGTGGTTCGTGCTGGACGGCGAAGACATCATCGTCTTCAGCCAGCCCGACACCGCGAAGACGCGGCACGTCGAGGCCAACCCCGAGGTCAGCCTTCACTTCAACAGTGACAAGCACGGCGGCTCGATCCTGGTGATCGGCGGCCGCGCCGAGATCCTGCCGGACGGGCTCCCCTCGGAGCAGCCCGGCTACCTCGACAAGTACGAGAAGCACTACCCCGCGATCGAGTCCGACGTGGCGAAGTTCGACCGGGAGTACCGCGTCCGGATCAGGATCCGGCCGGAACGCACCTGGGGGTTTTAGAAGCGGGATAGGGGGTGGGTGCGGGGGTCGTGAGTGATTTGGGTCGTTAGAACGACCCAAATCACTCACGATCAAGAGATGCCGATGGTCACGCAGGCCAGCCGGGCCCCCGCGGTCCCGGCGTGGCCGGGGTCGGTGTGCGTATGCGTTTCGTGGATCACGATCGAATTCGCCCGCCGCTCGGCGAACGTCCAGTCCACTTTGGACACGGCGACGCCGCGGCCGGCGGAGTCGGTGGTGAGGTCCAGCCAGATCTCGTTGCGGGGGTTGGCGTAGGCCGGATCCACTGACGGCTTCACCGGGTCTTCGATGTTCTGGTAGTGCGGGCCGGCGAGGTCTCCGGTGGCACCACACGGTTTCGTATGCGCGTGTGCGCCGTATTCGCGGCCGGGCAGCAGACCGGTCACGAGGACCGCGGTCGAGGTTCCGAAGGCTTTCGAGGTCAGCCCGAAGACGTGGGCGCGGGCGCCGGGCGGGACCAGGTCCGGCTTGTAGATCGTGAGGTCGCTCTTGGCGGTGATGACGTGCACCCGGGATTCGGGTGAGGGGGCGGCCGACGCGGTGCCGGGGGCGATGGCCAGCGCGGCCGTGGACAGAACGAGGACGAGTGCGGGGACGGGTCGCATGTCCCCTGCCTAGCCTGCGCGATGTCGGCGCCGCCAGAACCACCACTCGAACGGGTGCAGGAATTTCAAACCGATGGAACTACAAGTGCCTTCCATACCGCCCGTGCGGGCGGTGGCGGGGCATGGATGGCAGGTCAAGTGAACACCAACCCTCCGGATCGCACCTGGCTGGTCGCGGTCGCCGCGGCACTTTGGGGCACCGACGGCCTTTTGCGCCTCCCGCTCGCCGAGGCGCTCCCGGCGGCCACGGTCGTCTTCTGGGAGCATCTGCTGGTGGTGCTCGTGCTGAGCCCGCTCATCCCCGGTGCCTTCCGTGCGCTGCGCCGGTGCGGGCCGCGCGAATGGCTGGCCGTGCTCGCCATCGGCGGTGGCTCGTCCGCGCTGGCGACGGCGATGTTCACCGCCGCCTTCAAACTCGGCGACCCGGTGACGCCGTTGGTGTTGCAGAAACTTCAGCCGGTGTTCGCCGTCCTCGCCGCGTTCTTCGTCCTCGGTGAGCGCGTGCGTGCCGGGTACGCCTTCTTCGTGATCCCCGCTTTGCTGGGTGCCTGGCTGCTGGCGTTCAAGGATCCGCTGAACATCCAGTTCGCCGCGGCGAAGGCGGCGTTGCTGGCGATCGGCGCGGCCGTGCTGTGGGCGGCGGGCACGGTGCTCGGCCGGTTGCTGTCCACCGAACTCGCGCCGAAGGAGGTGACCACGCTCCGGTTCACCGTCGGCCTTCCGGTCGCGGCGGGGATCGTGGCGTTCCAGGGCGGCGCGTTCGCGGTCGGCTGGGACAACGCGCTCGGCCTCGGGCTTCTCGCGCTGGTCCCCGGTTTACTGGCGCTGAGCCTGTATTACTGGGGGCTGCGGTCGACCCCGGCCGCCAGGGCGACGCTGGCGGAGCTGGCCTTCCCGGTCACAGCCGCGGTTATCGGCGTATCGTTCCTGAACGCGCATTTGTCCGGTACCCAGTGGCTGGGCCTGGCCGTGGTGGTCGTCTCGGTGACTTCCTTGGGCTGGCACGAAAAAGTCACCCGTCAACCGATGGTCTTGGAGCAGCCGAGTGGTCGAGCACACCGGAGAGACGAAGAACGAACGCCTGACCCGCAACGTCAGTGAGCTCCTGCAGGAACTCCGGGTCGCGCAGGCCGGCGTTCAGATCCTCTTCGGTTTCCTGCTCACGGTGGTGTTCACCGACGAGTTCCACGAGGCGAGCGGGTTCGAGAAGGCCGTTCACCTGACGGCGGTGCTGCTCACGGTGTGTTCGACGGTCCTGCTGACGGCGCCCGCGGGGTGGCACCGGTTGCTGTTCCGCACCGGGAACCGCGAGCGGATCCTCACCGTGGGCAACCGGTCCGTCCTGGCGGGACTCGCCTCTCTCGCCGCCGCGATCACCACGACCGTCGCGCTCATCGCCAAGATCGTCTACGGCCCGGTCGCGATGGCGCTCCTCGGTGTTGTGGTGGCGGCGCTGTTCGTCGTCATGTGGTTTGTCGTGCCGCGGCGGATCGGCCATGATGACCAGGCCACCGCTCAGGCCACCGATCAGGACACGGACCGGGACAAGGCCTAGCGCCGGGCGCGGACGGGAGTGCCGTCGGGCAGGCCGAACGCGGCGGGCGCGACCGTCGCCGGATCTTCCGGGCTCGATCCGTCGAGAACCCGCCGGGCGCCCATCCACGAGAACATCGCCTTGACCGAAGGCGAGTACGCCGTGCCGTCCTTCGCGAGCTCGCGGTCGAGGACGCGGTAGCCGTCCTGCGAGCGTTCGACCAGGTAGACCATCGGCTGCCGGAATCCGCTGCCGGTGACGAGCCCGCCGCCCTCCCGCGCGACCTCGTCGCAGTTCGCGACGAGACCGACCTTGACCCGTTCGCCGTCCGGCCTGGTCTCGATCACCTTCCGCGTGCACACCCAGCGGACGTCGGTGAACCCGGAATCGGCGAGTACGCCGGTCCACGCGTTCGCGCGCAGGTGCTCGTCGATCGGCGGCAGCGCGTCACGGACGACGGCGTCGTCCACCGTCGGCATCTCGTCCACGATCCACCAGGCCGCCGCGGCCACCACCACGCCGACCCCGGCGAGCACCGGCCATCGTTTGACCCGCTTGGGTGCTTCGGTTTCCCCCATGAGGACGACGCTACCGAGCGGGGCAAGTGTTCATCCGCGGTTCGGGACGTGTTGCCTCCGCGACCGTAGGTTTCGGCCGTGAACGACTCATCCAGACGGACTTTCCTGCGTGGTGCCGGCCTGCTCGGCGCCGGTGCGGCGGCGTCCGCGTTGCCCGTGCTCGGCGCCCCGGCGGCTTCGGCGACCTTCGGCCACCACGGTCCGGACGCCGAAGACGGCCGCTTCACCCTCGCGGTCCTGCCCGACACCCAGTATCTGTTCGACGCCGACCGCGGCGATCCCGCGCCGCTGGACGCCACGTTGCGGTACGTCACCGAGTGCGACGAGAACATCGTGTTCCTCGCGCATCTCGGCGACCTCACCGAGAACGGGCAGCGGGGCGAGTTCGACCAGATCAGCCGCTCTTTCCAGCATTTGGACCGCCGCCGGTTCCCGTACAGCACGCTGGCCGGTAACCACGACATCAAGTCCTCGACCGACGACCAGCGCGGTCGCACGCCGTACCTCGACGCCTTCGGCCCGCAGCGGCAGCGGGGTTCGCGGACCTTCCGCGGCGCGAGCCAGGACGGCTACAACAGTCACCACGTGTTCCGCGCCGGTGGCCGTGAGTGGCTGCTGCTGGCGCTGGACTGGCGGCCGTCGGCGGGCGGGCTGGAGTGGGCGCGGTCGGTGCTCAAGCGGAATCCGCGGCTCCCGGCGATCCTGACGATCCACGAACTGGTCTGGGCCGACGAAGCGGGACAGGCTCAGCTGTCCGAGTTCGGGCAGAAGGTGTGGGACGAACTCATCGCGGGGAACGACCAGATCTTCCTGACGCTCAACGGGCATTACTGGCCGCCGGGCCGCGCGGTGCAGAAGAACCAGGCGGGCAACGACGTCCACCTGCACATCACCAACTACCAGGACCGTTACTACGGCGGGAGCGCGATGATCCGGCTCTACCGCTTCGACCTCGCGCGCAACGTGATCGACGTCCGCACGGTCTCGCCGTGGCTCGCCGACCAGGCACCGCGGCTGAACGAGTTGCAGCGGCGGGAGATCGAGCGCACCGGTCCGGCGGACTACTTCAGCCTGGAGGTCGATTTCGACGCGAGGTTCGCCGGGTTCGCGCCGGTCCCGGTCCCGCCGTCACGGCCTGCCGAGCGGCAGCTGATCCGGGGAACCGTGGCGTACTGGCGGTTCGAAGGCCGGGACGGCACACCGGTCGGCGGCGTCCGCGACCTTTCCGGCCGGGGCAACGACCTGGTCCGGGTGACCTTGCCCGGCAGTCCCGAAGAGGCATTGCGGTTCTCCGGGGAGTTCTCCGGGCGGCAGCCCTCGCGGTCCAGCCTCCGGTTCGACGGCGGCAAGAAACCGGCACGCGGCGCGTACCTGCGTACGGCGGACTCCGCGCCGATGAACGCGGAGACGTTCTCGCGCGGTTACACCATCGAGGCGTTCGTGAAGCTGCCCGAGGATTTCAAGGACGGCCGGCATTCCTGGGCCGCGCTCTTCGGCAGGCAGGGTTCCGGCGGCAAGGCAGGCAAAACCGGCGACGATCCCGGTGAGCCGTCGGCGACACTGTCCCTTTCGGACGGTGCCGCCTTCCAGTGGGCGGTGTTCCCGGTGAATCAGAACGGGATCTCCACCTGCTGGGGGCACGAACTGACACCGCGGGAGTGGATCCACGTCGCCGCGGTCAACGACGGCAGGCGGACGACGCTCTACGTCGACGGCTGTCCGGTGCTGCGGAACCCGAAGACCCCGGCGGCGGGGATCGCGAACCCCGGTGGGTCTTGGCTGATCGGTGCCTACGCCTACGACTCGATCGTCGAGCAGGCGTTCCACGGCTGGCTGGGTGACGTCCGCGTGGTGGGAAGGGCGCTGGAGCCTCGCGAGTTCATGCTCGGCTGAGTCGTCGCGGATCGTGCGCGGTAATGGTGGATCTTCATCCCCATTATCGCGCACGATCGGTTCCGGCCGAATACCGGGTCCCTCTTGACAAGTGGTGGACAATAAAAAATCGGCGTGTAATCAGGAATGCCTGATCATCGCGCCGAATCTGTTGGGAGTCTAACCGCTGTGAGGGGAACTTGTCAAATCAGGGGTACGACGAGGAATTGCGATCCGAACAGGAGTACATCGCGTCGCTCTACGGGCGGCTGGACGCCGAACGTACGCGGGTGAGCGAGGCGTACGACGGCGCGTTGCGGGGAGAAGGGTTCGTGCTGTCGGACCGTGAAGTCTCCGTCAGCGCGAAAGCACGGGAGATGGCCAGGCTGAAGATCGCCGACGAGGGCCTTTGTTTCGGCCGTTTGGACGCCCGTTCCGGAGAGCGGGCGTACGTCGGCCGGATCGGCCTTTTCGACGACGAGAACGATTATGAACCGTTGGTGCTGGATTGGCGGGCACCGGCGTCACGCGCGTTCTATTGCGCGACCGGCGCGTCTCCGGAAGGAATGTCGCGGCGCCGTCAATTCCGTACCCTCGGCCGCAAGGTCCTCGATTTCACCGACGAGGTCTTCGGCCGTCCGGAATCGGGGGCGGAACGGGGCGACGCCGCGCTGCTGGCGGCGGTCAACGCGCCACGCGGCGACGGGATGCGGGACATCGTCGCGACGATCCAGGCCGAGCAGGACGAGATCATCCGGCTGGAGCATCCGGGCGTGCTGGTCGTGGAGGGCGGGCCCGGCACCGGCAAGACGGCGGTGGCACTGCATCGCGTGGCGTACCTGCTGTATACGAAGCGGGAGCGCATGGAGCGCCGCGGCGTGCTGGTGGTCGGGCCGAGCAGTGGCTTCCTCGACCACATCGGCCGGGTCCTGCCGTCGCTCGGCGAGGCCAGCGCCGTCTTCGCGACGCCGGGAGACTTCGTCCACGGCCTGCACACCGAGCGGGAGGATTCGCCGCCGGTCCAGCGGCTCAAGGGCTCGCTGGCGATACTGGACGTCCTGGCGGCGGCGGTGACGGATCGGCAGGAGCTGCCTGCCGAACCGGAGCCGATCGAACTCGACGACGTCACCGTGCCACTCGACGCCGAGGTCGCGGCGGCCGCGAGACAGCGGGCCCGTGACACCGGCCTGCTGCACAACGAGGCCAAGGCCGTCTTCGAACGCGAGGTGATCGCGGCGCTCACCGAGCGGGCGGTCGACCGGATCGGCCGGGGCTGGCTGCCGGAGGACGACACGCATACGCGCCCGGAGATGCTGAAGAACATCCGGCGCGACCTCGAAGGCAACGTGGGGCTCGGCGCGGTGCTCGACCGGCTGTGGCCGGTGCTGACGCCTCAGCGGTTGCTCGCCGACCTCTACGCCTCGCCGGAGCGGCTGAAGGCGGCCGGGGCCGATCCGGCGCTGCTCCGCGAGGACGCGACGGCGTGGACGGTGCCGGACGTGCCGCTGCTCGACGAGGCCGTCGAACTCCTCGGCTGGGATCGCACCGCCGAGCGGCGCGCCAAGGAACGTCTTCAGCTGGAACAGAAGGAGTACGCGGAGCGGGTGCTGGAGCTCATCGAGGTCGAAGAGGACCACGACGATTACGAGTTCGCGCTCCGGCCGACCGACGTGCTGAAAGCGGAGGACCTGGCCGACCGCTTCGCCCAGCGCGACGAACGGGACCTGGCCGAACGTGCGGCCGCCGACCGGGAGTGGACCTACGGCCACGTCGTCGTCGACGAGGCGCAGGAACTGTCCGAAATGGACTGGCGGGTGCTGATGCGGCGTTGCCCCAGCCGGTCGTTCACCGTGGTCGGGGATCTCGCGCAGCGCCGGTCGCCGTCGGGCGCGCGGTCGTGGGACGCGATGCTGTCCCGGTACGTCGCCGACCGGTGGGTGTACCGGAAGCTGACCGTCAACTACCGGACGCCGTCGGAGATCATGGCGGTGGCTGCCTCGTTGCTCGCGAGCTTCGCGCCGGACGCCGTACCGCCGGATTCAGTACGTTCTTGTGGCGTAAGGCCATGGTCGCGTCGACTGTCCGAAGTGGACATGGAGGACGCTGTCGCGGAGTTCGTCCGCGAGGAGGCCGGGCGCGAGGGGACCTCGGTGGTCATCGGGCCGCCGGGAGTGCCGGGCGCGATCGCGCCGTCGGCGACCAAGGGGCTCGAGTACGACTCCGTCCTGGTGGTGGCGCCGGAGCGGATCCTCGCGGAAGGCCCCAGTGGCGAGGCGGAGCTGTACGTCGCGCTGACGCGGGCGACTCAGCGGCTCGGGGTCCTGTGCGCCGGCCCGCTGCCGCGGGTGCTTCGCGGGCTGGACTCGGCGCGGCGGACTCCGGACGCCTACCTGCGCTGCGTCTAGCGTCCCGTGAGTGCGATGAACGGCCCGTTACTTGCAAATCTCGCAAGTAACGGGCCGTTCATCGCACTGGGTCAGCCCATTGGGCCTGGGGCGTTATCGGGTCAAGTTACCCCAGGCATATGTCTGCTTTGCGAGCTTCAGGTACACAAAGGTCTCGGTGCTGATGACTCCCGGAATAGGCCGGATGTCATCGTTCAGCACACTCAAGAGGTGTTCGTCGTCCCGGCAAGCGACCTCGGCGAGCAGGTCATAAGTGCCGGCTGTGAGCACGACGTAATGGACGTCCGGCAATCCGGTGAGCTGGTCGGAGACCGCTCGCGGATCGCCTTGGACCTTGATCCCGACCATCGCCTGGCGGCCGAGCCCGACATTCGTCGGATCCGTGACCGCGACGATCTGCATCGTCTCGTCCCGCAGCAGTCGCTGGACGCGCTGCCGCACGGCGCCCTCCGACAGACCGACGGCCTTGGCGAGCGCCGTGAACGAGGCCCGCCCGTCGACTTGCAGCAGGGCGATCAGAGTGCGATCGGTATTGTCCAAACCTCTAGGCGTGCGCTGCTCCATCTGCGCGCGTGGTTCGTCACCCATGCCGTCCCTCCCTTTGTTTCGGCATGCGATTCTTGTCGCGCAGCGTATCGATCAATGTCCAGAATGCTACCGCCGTTAAGTTGTTTGTCGCGTTTCTCTTCCGCGAAGGCGTCGTTCGAAGGAATCTGCCGCACGGTGCCGGATGCGCCGAGGTATTCGAAACGTCCTCAGCCGAGATCGCGTTTCAGCAGGTCTTCCTCGGTTTCGCGCCGGATGAGCATGGTCGCGATACCCCTTGAGACGCCGACGACCGGCGGCCTGCCGACCAGGTTGTAGTTCGACGCGAGCGAGTGGTGATAGGCGCCGGTGCACGGCACGGCGAGCAGATCGCCGGGATGGACGTCGTCGGGGAGCGCGAGCCCGTCGGCGAGGAGGTCACCCGATTCGCAGTGCCGCCCGACCACCGTCATCGGCCGCCGGACCGCGCGGCTGCGCCTGCCGACCAGCCGCGCGGTGTACACCGCCCCGTAGAGCGCGGGACGCGCGTTGTCGCTCATCCCGCCGTCGACGGCGACGAACGTGCGCGAGCCGCGTTTCACCGCGCAGACCCGGTACACGGTGATACCGGCCGGGCCGACGATCGCGCGGCCCGGCTCGATCGTCAGCTTCGGCAGTGGGAAGCCTTGCGACGTGCATTCGTAGCCAAGTGCGACACGAAGGCGACGCACGTAGCCGTCGATGTCGAATCCGGGGTCGCCCGGCAGATAGCGGACGGCGTGCCCGCCGCCGAGGTCCAGCTCCCGCAGCGTGATGCCGTGGGTCTCGCGAAGCCGGACGAGTACGCCGATCATCTTGCGGGCGGCCAGTTCGTAGAAGTCCACCCGCGAAACCTGCGAGCCGATGTGGCAATGCAGACCGGCGAGGCGGAGACCGGGCTGGGCGAGTACGGCGGAGACGGCGCGGTCGAGGTTGTCGTGGACCTCTTCACGCAGTGAGAAGCCGAACTTCTGCCCTTCGGTCCCGGTGGTGATCGCCGCGTGCGTGCCCGCCGAGACGTCCGGTGTCACGCGGATCAGCACCTGCTGCGCGCCGGTGGCGAGCGCGCCGAGCTGCTCGATCTCGTCGAGCGAATCCACCACGATCCGGCGGACGCCGTAGGACAGCGCCGCCTTGAGGTCTTCGGGGGTCTTCGCGTTGCCGTGCAGCAGGATCCGCTCGGCCGGGAAGCCGATCGACCGGGCGACGGCGATCTCACCGGCCGAGCAGGTGTCGAGGGAAAGCCCTTCCTCGGCGACCCAGCGCAAGACCGCGCGGGTGCACAACGCCTTGCTCGCGTACGCCACCTCGGCGTCCGGCAGCGCCCGGCGATACGCGCGGGCGTTCTGCCGGACCTCGTCCTCGTCGAGCAGATACGCCGGTGTCCCGAACCTCGCGGCGAGGTGGGACACCGGCGCACCGGCGAACAGCAGTTCCCCGCCAGGGCCCAGCTCGGTGCTCCGCGGCCAGACCCCGGCTTCGAGATGGTCGGCGGCTTCACAGCCAAGGCTGGGCAGGAGCTCGCTGAGCGTCACGGTTACCTCCGCGTCGATCGGTCAGTGCTTCGCCAGCACAACTCCGATCGACCCGGCCCGGCCGCTTCGCCAACACCTCCCTGACGCGTTCCGGGGTCTCACTGACGCGTTGTTAACGCGCGAGTAACCCCGGCCACAGTGTCGACGGTGTCCGCAGGTGTCAGCGGACGCTCTCCGGGACGGTGTCGAGGGCCCGCACCATGTGCACGGCCAGGGAGAACGCCGCCTCGTTGTCGAGGGAGGTGTGTTCAGTGACGATCTTCTTCACGGTGTCGACCCGCATTTCGTAGCGGGAGGCGGGGATGGTGTCGGCGTTCATGGTGATTCCTCTATTCGGTTGTCGGTTCTGGTTTCGTGGCGCAGGTGCAGCCGCGGCTGAACCCGCCCGCGGCGGTCGCGGTGCAGAAGCGCCGGGCGATCGCGTCGTGTGCGGAAAGGGGATGCGGGCAGCTCGGGCAGCGGTCGTCGGCGGCGGGTTCGGCCACGTCACCGAGTGAGCGGGCGGCGGTCATCGCGCACCCGCCATCGCCTGGGCACGCAAGGGAGCGCCGACCTCGTGCAGATGCCGGAGCACGTACCCGTAGGACGCCGCCCAACCGCACTGCGCGTAGTCGATGCCGTGTTTCGCGCAGAACTCCCGCACGATCACCTGCGCGTGCTTGAGGTTCGGCCGCGCCATGCTCGGGAAGAGGTGATGCTCGATCTGGTAGTTGAGGCCGCCGAGCGCGAAGTCCACCACCGGCCCGCCACGCACGTTGCGGGAGGTGAGCACCTGCTTGCGGAGGAAATCGAAGGTGTGCCCGGCCGACAGCGTCGGCATGCCCTTGTGGTTCGGGGCGAACGAGCAGCCCATGTACACACCCCAAAGGCATTGGTGCACCGCGATGAAGGCGAAACCGACACCCGGCGAGAGCACCACGAACACCGCGGTCAGGTACGCCGCGACGTGCGCGAGCATCAACGCCGATTCGAGCTTCCGCCGTTTGAAGCCACGCTGCAGGATCGCCGTCACGCTCGAAACGTGCAGGTTCAGACCTTCCAGCAGCAGCATGGGAAAGAACAGGAACGCCTGGTACTTGGCCATCCAGCGCAGGAAACCACGTCGTTCGGTGCCTTGCGCCTTGGTGAAGATGAGCGCGGTGAGATTGACGTCCGGGTCCTCGTCCTCGTGGTTGGGATTGGCGTGGTGCCGGGTGTGCGTCCCGATCCACCAACCGTAGCTCAACCCGGTCAGTCCACCGTGGACGAATCCGGTGACGTCGTTCGCCTTGCGGCCGCGGAAGATCTGCTTGTGCCCGGCGTCGTGGCCGATGAAGGAGAGCTGCGTGAACATCATCGCGAAGAACGCGGCGAGGAACAGCTGCCACCAGGAATCCCCGAGATGCGCGAAAGCGACCCAACCGCCCGCGAAAGCGAGCAGGTTCAAAGCGATCTTCACCGCGTAGTAGCCGCGCCGCCGTTTGAGCAGGCCGGCGTCTTTGACCAATTTGGACAGTTCGGCGAAGTCGCTGCCCTGTTTGGACGGCGGCGCCGGTTGATCCAGCGGCGTTGCGAAGGTCATGATGGATACACCGTTCTGGTTTCGTGAGAGTGGTCAGTCCAGCAACGGGTTTCGGAACACCGAAGGGGTCTGGTTCGGCCTTGAAAGGCACTGGGCCCACAACACGCCACGGGCGCTCCGTGGTCTTCTCCCAGCGTCCCACGGGAGAGGTGTGGAAGCAATTCACCAAACCAGCACGACTTGGCGTACAGTCAAGGACATCGAGGGAAACTTCCCCCGGTTCCGTCCGGTCGAGGCTCGACCGGAGACAGGAGCACCGGCCAGACATCGATCCCGTCGCGTTCTTGGTCCCGCCGGCTTTGACCGGTGAGCAGCCGCCCGCCGCGCCGTACGGCGCGCCCCGAGGCGCCCAGAAGGATCACGCCGCGATCGTCGATAGCCACGACCTTTGACCTGTCACCGTGCTCACGCCCACCCCCGGCGGGCGTGAGCATGGTCAGGATTTCTCAGCGTTGTCAGCGAAATTTCTCAGCGTTCTTGATGTTCCTTAGTGAAGGCCCCATTTTTCGAGCAGGCCGGTGACCAATCGACGTTCGCCGTGGCGTAGTACGCGGCTCGGCGGGCGCACCTCGGGGCGGCAAAGATCCAGTTGCGCCAACGCTTCCTTGACCACACTCACGTTGTTGGCGTTCCCGTCCGCGGCCCGCATCTCCTCGAACGGACGGACGCGTTCCCAGACGTCCATGGCCCCGCGGAAGTCCCCGTCCCGCAACGAGTGGAACATCTCCAGCGAAATCGCCGGGGCGACATTCACCAGCCCCGACGTGAACCCGGTCGCCCCGACGGCGAAGTAGCCCGGCGCGGAAAGCTCCGCCAGCCCGGCGATCCAGGTGAACCGCTCCAGCCCCGCGTCCCGCGCCACCGACGCGAACCGCACCGGATCCGCGACGGCGTACTTCACGCCGATGACGTTCGGTGCCGCGTCGCCGAGCCGGGCGAGGAGCCCGCCCTCGATCCGCGCGTCACGCACGTACGGCACGACACCCAGTTCCGGCACCGCCGTCGCGATCGCGCGGTGGTACTCGACCCAGCCGTCCGCCGAGACGTACGGATGCACCGGCTGATGGATCATGATCAGCTCGGCACCGGCCTCCCGCGCGTGTCGCGCCGCGCGGATCGCCGTGGTGACGTCGTGCCCGACGCCGGCGACCACACTCGCCCGCCCGGCCGCGGCCTTGACCGTCAGTTCGAGGCAGTGCCGCGTTTCGGCCTCGTCCAGCGCGTAGAACTCGCCGGTGTTCCCGTTCGGCGTCACGACCTCGACGCCACCGGTGATCAACCGGTCCACCAGGTTCTCGTAGGTCCTCGACTCCACGGCGCCATGGGCGTCGAATGGGGTCACCGGGATGGCCACGACCCCGGACAGCCGCCGTTTCCGCTGGTCAAACGAAAAAGTCGACGCCACTGGCATGTCCGATCTGATATATGATGTGACAGGTCACGTTAGCATGGCGAGGAAATCGGGTCGGGCGTCCTGAAGGGTGCGACGTGCGGTCTGGCGTGGACCCGTCCTCTGTGGACAGCACGCGAGTCACGTGCTCAAGCACGCAAGTTACGTCCTTGAGCACGCGAGTTACGCCTTCAAGCACGCGAGTTACGCCTTCAAGCACGCGAGTTACGTCCTTGAGCACGCGAGTCACGCCTTCGCTCTGGCCGCCAACCCCGCGAACAAGCCGGTCACAGCGAGTCCAGGCACCACGCCACCTTTGCCAGACCCCTCAATAAAGCAACACTGTTGTCTAATCGCTACCGCAGTGCGTCCAGTGCGAAGGCGGCGTACATCGCGACGCCGTTGGCCATGGCGTCCTCGTCGAAGACCACCCGGTTCGAGTGGTTCGCCTCGACCGTCGCCAGATCGGCGTCGGGCGGGCAGGCGCCGAGGAACGCGAACGCGCCCGGAACACGTTGCAGGACATAGGAGAAGTCCTCCGCGCCCATCACCGGGTTCTCCATGACCTCGGCGTTGCGGGCACCGAGTACCTCGGCCGCCAGCTCCAGCACCCGCTTCGCGACCTGCGGATCGTTCACCGTCACCGGATAGCCGGAGGTGACCTCGGCACTCACGCGGACACCGTGCGCGGCACCGATCGCCTCGCACACCTTCGGCAGTTCCTCGCGCACGAACGCCAGCGTCCGCTCGGACAGCGTGCGGATCGTGCCCTCCAGGAACGCCGTCTCCGGGATGATGTTCGTCGTGGTCCCGGTCTCGATGCGGGTGACGGAGACCACCGCCGGTTCGAACACGCTGACCTTGCGGGTCACCATCGTCTGCAGTGCGCCGACCATCGCGGCCGCCGCGGGCACCGGGTCGATCGCCTGGTGTGGCGCCGAGCCGTGGCCGCCCCGGCCGGTGACCTTCACGTGGAAACTGTTCGCCGACGCCATGATCGGCCCCGGCCGCGTCTGCACGACGCCGGACTCGACCTGGGTGAAGATATGCAGGCCGAAAGCCTTTTCGACGCGTTCGCCCGCAGCGTCGAGCACACCTTCGTGGATCATGTGGCGCGCGCCGTGCTCGCCTTCCTCACCGGGCTGGAACATGAACACGATCGACCCGGCCAGTTCGCCGGCGTGCTCGCTGAGCAGCCGCGCCGCCGACGCCAGCATCGCGACGTGGGTGTCGTGCCCGCACGCGTGCATCGCGCCGTCGTCGTCGGAGGCGAAGTCGAGGCCGGTGTCCTCCCGCAGGGGCAGCGCGTCCATGTCGCCGCGGAGCAGGATGGCCGGACCCGGCTTCCCACCCCGCAGGACGGCGGTCAGCGAGGTGGTCGTCTTGCCCTCGGTGATCTCCAGCGGCAGGCCTTCGAGGGCGGCTTTGATCGAGGCCTGGGTTTTCGGCAGATGGAGGCCGATCTCCGGATTCCGGTGGATCTCCCGGCGGAGCTGTACGGTTTTCGCTTGGAGTGCGCGGGCTTCGTCCAGCAAACCAGCGAAGCGCGCATCGGGGAGCGTGGGCAGGTCGGTCGGTCCGGTCATGTCTCGATAGTGGCGCATGAGGCGCTTCGGGCGCACCGTGCGTGCGTTCCGAACATGGGCGGAATACGGTGTGCGCATGGCGGTGCAAGAGCCGATCACGGGGTTCGCGGTGGCCGTGGTGCGGGAGGACGGTCGATGGCGGTGCAGTTCCCTTGATCCAGGGGCACTCGCCGAGCTCGACGCTGCGATCACGGAGCTCGGAAAACTACGTTCGACCGGTGCCGCGTTCGGTCTGCTGGCGATCGACGACGAGTTCTTCGTGATCGTCCGGCCGAGTCCGAGAGGCCCGTCGCTGCTGTTGTCCGACGCCGCCGCGGCGCTCGACTACGACATCGCCGCCGACGTCCTCGACGTGCTGAGAGTCGACCCGCCGGACGAGGACGACGACGCGGTCTGGCCGGAAGGCGACCTCGAGATACTGGCCGACCTCGGGCTGCCGGGGGCCGAACTCGAAGTGATCGTCGGCGAGGTCGACCTCTATCCCGACGAACAACTCCAGATGGTCGCCCAGCGGTGTGGTTTCGCCGCCGAGTTCACGAAGCTCCTGGACGAGATCTGAGCCCCTCCGCCGCTTCCGCCGACATCGCCGCCGTCCGTGCGGCGATCGAAGCGGCGCGGGGTGCGGGTGACGACGTCCCGATCGGCGCCGTCGTCCTGTCACCGGACGGGACTCCGCTGGCCTCCGCGCGCAATGCTCGCGAAGAGCTCGGAGACCCGACAGCGCACGCGGAGATCCTCGCGCTGCGTGCCGCGTCCAAGATCTACGGCGACGGCTGGCGGCTCGAAGGGTGCACGCTCGCGGTCACGCTGGAGCCGTGCACGATGTGCGCCGGCGCGCTGGTGATGGCCCGGGTCGCGAAGCTCGTGTTCGGCGCCTGGGAGCCGAAGACGGGTGCCGTGGGGTCGCTGTGGGACGTCGTCCGCGACCGGCGGCTCAGCCACCGCGCGGAGGTCGTCGGCGGAGTACTGGAGACCGAGTGCGCGGCCCTGCTCGAAGACTTCTTCCACGGGCGACGGGGTAACCGCACCGGGTGACAGATGTGTCACGCCGCGGTCACCGGGTATTCCCAGGAAGGGTGGCCACACACGGTGGCCGCCAGGCTAAGGAGGAACGTCCGCCATGAGCGTTTTCGACAAGGCGAAGGACAAGGCCGAGCAGGCCATCGGCACCGCCAAGGAGAAGCTCGGCGAGAAGTCCGGCAACGAAGATCTGGCGAACTCGGGCCGGGCCGACCAGACCAAGGGCGAAGCCAAGGAAGCCGGGCACGATCTGCGGGATCGCGCCGAGGGTGCCGTGCAGGGCCTCAAGGACAAGTACAACAAGTAGGCGACAAGCAGAAGAGCCGGTCTCCTTGTGGAGACCGGCTCTTCGTTGCGGTGGCGGTGGGATTTGAACCCACGGACGGTTATTAGCCGTCACACGATTTCGAGTCGTGCTCCTTCGGCCGCTCGGACACGCCACCGCCGAGAACAATACCGGAGGGCCTTCACGGACCTTCAGGGGGTCAAGAAGTCTGCGTGGTGATCTCGTCGATCGCCGCCATCTGGTTCTCGACGATCTCCTGTGCCAGCGCCTTCGTCTCGGCGTGCTCGCCGGAAGACAGCACGGTCTTGGCCATCGCGACGCCGTTGCGCAGGTGTTCGGCCATCAGCGGAAGCCACGTCTTGTCGAACTCGGCGCCGGTCAGGTTCTGCAACGAAGCGACCTGCCCGGCCGTGATCATCCCGGGCATCGCATGCCCGGCGTGACCCGCCGCGGGGAGCACGGCGGCGTTCCAGGACTGAAGCCAGCCGGTCATCGTCTGTACCTCGGCCGACTCGGCCTCGACGATCTTGGCCGCGGTCGCCTTCACGTATTCGGACGCGGATCGTTCCGAAGCCAGGTTCGCGACCTGGATCGACTGCTGGTGATGCGGGACCATCTGCTGGGAGAATGTGATGTCGGCCTGGTTGGCACCCGGGGTGCCCGGCGCCGCCGGTGCCGCACCCGTGGCCGTCGAACAGCCCGCGAGTACCCAGACGACCAGCCCGAACAGTGCCATCGGCAGTCGCCGTCGCATCGATACCTCCGTAGTCATGGGGAACGGGTCCCTCCGCCTTGTGATACGGCTGTGACCTTCCGCCGGTTCAAAAACGGATTAGCCTCGGTGGACATGACGGATCCGAAGACCGTGGTGACCGGTTTCCTTCAGGCCCTCGAAGAGCTCGACATCGACCGGGCGCTGAGTTTCGTGGCGATCGACATCGTCTACCAGAACGTCCCGCTTCCCCCGGCCCGCGGCCTCGCGGCGGTGGAGAAGCAATTGCGCACCCTGGCCCGCTACGGCAGCGGATTCGAGGCACGCACACACCACATCGCCGCCGACGGGCCGATCGTGCTCACCGAACGCACCGACGTCCTGCGCCGCGGTTCGTGGGAGGCGGAGTTCTGGGTGTGCGGCACGTTCGAGGTACGTGACGGCCGCATCGTGCTGTGGCGCGACTACTTCGACTGGACGACGTTCCTGGCCGCGAGCGCGAAGGGCGCGGGCAAGGCGGCCGTCGCCGGGGCGAAGGCGCTCGTCGGCAAGTACCGGGCGAAGCAGGAACTGGAGCGCTGAGCCTGCGCCGCCCGCGGTGAGGCAGCGGGCCGGGTCTCGTGAGTGATTTGGGTCGTTAGAACGACCCAAATCACTCACGACCTCCCCCGCTCACCCTCCCCGGTGAGCGTCAGAACGACCGATCGCCGAGGTCGGCCTCCCGCAGGACGGCGTCGAGCCGCGCCCCGCCGAAGTGGGCCACTGGACGTCCGCCGCGTTTCCGGTCGCGTAGATCGGTGGCCAAGGCGATGCCCAGCAGCAGAACGAGTGCCGTACCTGCGATGAGCCAGCCCATCGGACACCTCCTCCGGCGACGTGAGGGAGGTTGTGGCCTCGCTCACGTCGCAAAGGTAACTCCGGAAATGCGCGGTTGTACCCGGACTTGAGGTTCATTTAAGGCAGTGGAACACCAATGGGCTATTTGCGCGGCGTTCCCACTACATAAATGTCACCGTCGGCCACGGAGACGTCACGCGCACTGGACGCGCCGGTCGCGAGAATGCGCGCGGGATCCCGGAATCCGCTGATGACCTCGACGCGCTGGACCGGCTTTGGTGTGGTGATCACGGTTTCCGGCTTCCACAAGCGTCCGTTTTCGAGCAAGAACGTTTCGATGTTCGGTTGTCCGTCGCGGGTGCCGTAAACGCGCCAAGTGCCGCCATTGAGCGGTTCGATCTCACGCAATCGGAGTCCGTTCGCGACTTCGCGGATCTCCCAGTTCCGGCCGTTCCACGCGCCCGCGAAATCGCGCGGGGAGCCGGCCGCGTCGAACTGGAACCAGGTGACGAACGGTTTTCCGTCGCGCTGCGTGCCGACCTGCAGGATGTAATCCGGCGATTTCAGTCCGCCGGGGAGTTCGAGCGGCGTCTCGGCGACCTTGAGGTAGCGCTCCTGCTCGGCGTCGTCGACCTGCGTGCCGAGGTCGCGGCCCGCCGCGGAGAAGAAGCGCAGGGTCCGGACGTCGAAGGACAGGTAGTAGACGTTCCGGTGATAGACGTCGTGCTTGTGCTGCGTCGGCCCGCCACCCGCCAGCGTGTAGACGAACTGGATCCGCCCGGACGCGGGCAGATACCGCAGCTGCCCGACGTAGATCTCGTCCATGTGGTCGGCCCGCCCCAGCGAACCGAACGCCCAAGGCTTCCCGGTCAGCTGTACCGAGTTCTTCCACGTCTTCCCGTTGTCGCGGGAGACGAGGTACTTCATCGGGCGGAAGTCGCTGTTCGCCGCCGGATCGAGCTCGTTGGTCGTCTCGCGGTAGAACAGGAACAGCGTGCCGTCGACGGTCTTGACCGGCATCGGGTAGCTCGCCGAGTCACCTGCGGCGACCTCGGTGGCGGTCCACGTCCCGTCCAGTGAATGGGCCAGCGGCGCGCGGCTGATCACCGTGCGTGTGTTGTGCATACCGCGGAAGATCAGCAGGTGACCGTCGCCGGCGAGCAGCATCGTCGGGTAGTTGTGCGGATCGGACTCGCCGTCGGCGATCTTCTTCGGCGGGGTCCAGGTGCCTGCTCGGTGGTCGTAGGCCTGGACGTAGCTGTCGGCGGCCTTGCCTGACCACGAGATGAAGGTCTTGCGTGCGACCGGGTCGTAGACCCCGCCCGCGTTCGGCCGCCGGTCGGTACGGGACGCGACCGTGCTCGCCGGGGTCATCACCTCGAACGTGGCTTTCTCCGGTGGTTTGGTCACCGCCGCGGACGCCGGGGTCACGAGACCGGCTGCGAGAAGAGGGATGAGCGCGTAAAGAAGTCCGCGCATGAAAACGCCTCCTGGTGCGTAGCAGGCGGCGGATCTTGATCCTCTCACGTAAGGACACGGCAAAACCAGCCCTGAAATCGACGAAAGCATGACTCCAACCGGTCTAGCGGTCACGAATCGTTGTCTTGTCGTCTTCCTCATTTCACTTGTTCGGGGGAGTATTCCTCGACCGATCTTGCGAAGAGGGGACTCAGCGTGACCACATCCCGACGTGCTGCCAGGAGGCGCGCCCTGACCGTGGCCGTCACCTCCGGCCTGGTCGTGAGCGGTGCTGCCAGCACAGCCGCTCCGGCCGCGCTCGCCGCGCCCAGCGCCGACGCCGTGATCGCCGAGATCTACGGCGGTGGCGGCAATGCGGGCGCCACGCTGACGAACGACTTCGTCGAACTCGCCAACCGCGGTGCGGCCGCCGTGAGCCTCGACGGCTTCAGCGTGCAGTACGCCCCCTCGTCGGGGAACAGCTGGCAGGTCACGCCGCTGACCGGCAGTGTCGCGCCGGGCGCGCGATACCTCATCGCGCAGGCGAAGGGTGCGGGTGGCACCGTCGCCCTGCCGACGCCGGACGCCACCGGCGTGATCCCGCTGTCCGCGACCGCCGGCACCATCGCCCTTGTCCAGGGCACGACGGCGCTCACCTGCAAGACCGCCGCCGACTGCGCGGCCGACGCGCGGATCAAGGACCTGGCAGGCTTCGGCGGCGCCACCATACGCGAGGGCTCCGCCGCGGCCGCGCCGTCCAACACCGCGTCCGTCGCCAGGTCCGCGACGCTGGCGGACACCGACGACAACGCCGCCGACTTCACCTCCGGCGCGCCAACCCCGACCAACGGCAAGGGTGAGACGCCGGGTGACACCGGGCCGCCGCCGGTGGCCGCCAAGATCCACGACATCCAGGGCACCACACGGATCTCGCCGTTGAAGGACCAGAAGGTCGCCGGGGTCACCGGTGTCGTCACCGCGATCCGCTCCTTCGGTTCGGCACGCGGGTTCTGGATCACCGACACCGCACCCGACGCCGACCCGCGCACGAGCGAGGGGCTGTTCGTCTTCACCGGTTCGGCCACGCCCGCCGTGGCCGTCGGTGATGCGGTGACCGCCTCCGGCACCGTCCGCGAGTTCTACCCGGACTCACCCGCGACCTCGCCGTACCAGTCGCTCACCGAGCTGACGAGTGCACAGTGGACGGTCGGCTCCAGCGGCGATCCCCTGCCCGCGGCGACGGTCGTCACGCCGGACTCGGTCCCGGACACCGTCGCTCCCGCGCCGGGTGGCAGCATCGAGCCGCTTCCGCTGGAGCCCGCGAAGTACTCGCTGGACTTCTGGGAGACGCACGAAAGCGAGATCGTCAGCGTCTCCGACGCGCGCGTCGTCGGTCCGACGTCGTCGTTCAACGAGCTTTACGTGACCACCAAGCCGAAGCAGAACCCGAGCGTGCGTGGCGGCGCGGTGTACCTGGACTACGACCGGCTCAACACCGGCGTCCTCAAGGTCGCCTCACTGATCCCGTTCGCCGAGGTGCCGTTCCCGAAGGTCAACACCGGCGACGTGCTCACCAGCGAGACCTCCGGTCCGGTCGAGTACAGCAATTTCGGCGGCTACACGCTGTTCGCGACGAAGCTGGGTGCGACCAAGGACAACGGGCTGCGGCGCGAGAGCACCCGTGAGCAGCGCAGTGGTGAACTGTCGGTGGCGACCTACAACGTCGAGAATCTGTCCGCTTTGGACAGTGCGGAGAAGTTCGGCGAGCTGGCCAAGGCCATTGCCACCAACCTGGCGAAGCCGGACATCCTGAACCTGGAAGAGATCCAGGACAACAACGGGCCCACGAACGACGGCACCGTCGTCGCGGACCAGACGCTGCGGAAGTTCGTCGACGCGATTGTCACCGCCGGTGGCCCGCGCTACGAATGGCGTCAGATCGACCCGGAGAACGGCAAGGACGGCGGGCAGCCGGGTGGCAACATCCGCGTCGGCTTCCTGTTCAACCCGGCCCGTGTGTCCTTTGTGGATCGTCCGGGTGGCACCGCGACCACCCCGGTCGACGTGGTCAAGGAACGTGGCAAGACTCGGCTGACCGTCTCGCCCGGCCGGGTCGATCCCGCGAACGAAGCGTGGGAGGCCAGCCGCAAGCCGCTCGTCGGCGAGTTCGTCTTCCAGGGCCGCACCGTGTTCGTCATCGCGAACCACTTCAACTCCAAGGGCGGTGACCAGCCGACCCACGGCCGAAACCAGCCGCCGGTCCGGAGCTCCGAAGTGCAGCGGGCCAAACAGGCGACCGTGCTCCGCGGCTTCATCGACAAGGTGCTCGCGTCGGACAAGAACGCGAACATCGTGGTGGCAGGCGACCTGAACGACTACCCGTTCTCGCCGGCGGTGAAGACACTGACCGCCGGTGGCGCGCTGAAGGACCTCATCGCGTCGCTGCCGGAAAACGAGCGCTACAGCTACGTTTTCGAAGGTCAGTCGCAGGTGCTGGACCACATTCTGGCGTCACGGGCGCCGCGCGGGACCGACTACGACGTCGTGCACCTGAACGCGGAGTTCGCGCGGCAGGCGAGTGACCACGACCCGCAGGTGCTGCGGTTCCGGCCGAGCGCGGGCAACGCCGTCCAGGACGCGATCTACGACCTGGCGGACTACCTGGAGAAGATCCTCGGCCCGTACCTGCCGAAGCCGTGACCGCCGCCGGATCACGCGTGTTCCGCCTTCAAGCACGCGTGTTCCGCCTTCAGGCACGTGAGTTCCGCCTTCAGGCACGAGTGCCCTCCGTTGAGCACACGTGCTTGGGGACGGATCATGCGTGCTTGGAGGCGTGACTCGCGTGCTTGAAGGCGGAACTCGCGTGCTTAAAGGCGTGACTCGCGTGCTTGGGGGCGTAACTTGCGTGGTCAGGGGCGTTTCGCGCGCCATCCCAGGGAAAGGACGGCCTGTACGAGTTCCTGGTAGCTCGGCTTGACCTCTTCCAGGTACCGCTCCAGGTACCCGGCGCGTGCGGTCGGCACGGGTTGCGGCTCTTCGTCGTCCGGCAGCCAGGTGAGGGCTTCGACGTTGTGCTGAGCCATCTTCCACCATCGCGAAGCCCGGTCGACGGCGCGTTGTTCGCGCTCGGCGGCGTCCGCGACGGCCTGGTGTGCCTCGGCGAGGCGTGCCTCCAGTTCGTCCGCGCGGCCGATCTCCCAGTCGCGGAGGTTTTCCGCCGAGGCACGTGCGAGGCCGACGATCTCCTTGTACCGCATGGCCGCGGTGATGCCGTCATCCATCGAGAAGCCCTTCCGGACGCTGGAACGGGATGATCACCTCTGGGGCGCCGTGGGTGGTGCGGTCGAAGAACAACGCGCGACCCGGCCGCGGCGACCAGTGCACGACCTGCCCGGCGGCGAACGGTGACAGTTCGTTGCCTTGGACGTCCAGTGCGGCCCAGGTCCCGATGTCGTCGGTGCCCGCGAAACCGAGTGTGTCCTTCAGCCGCGCGACGCTGCGCCACCAGCCGATGGTGTGGACACCGTGTGTCGGACCTTGCTTCAGCAGTACCCGCAGTTGATCCAGACCACTCTTCAGCTGTCCCGGCGCCTTGGCTTCCAGTGAAGGAATCGAAGCGTCGACGCCGTACAGCAGCAACACCTTCGGGCTGTCCAAAGAGGACAGGTTCGCCGCGATATCGATTACCCGGCCGGGCAGGTCGTCCACCAGTGACGCCTTGTGGCCCTCCGCTTCCAAGCGCGTGGCCAACTCGGACACCGCCGGGAAGGACGCTTCGATGGGGCACGAGAGCACGAATTCCACCGAACCAAGCGCATGCTGCTTCGCCAGCGACCGGGCGGCCGAGTCCATGATGGACAGTGCCTCCGCCGTCGCGGCGCCCAGTACGGCGATGTTCCGCCCCGGCGATTTCGGCAGGTCGACACCGCAGGCGGCCTCGTCGACGTCGATGGACTGACCCAGCAGTGCCCGCGGTTTCTTCGTCGGCTTCAAATCGTTAAACGCCGGGAATCGTTCCAGTACCGGCGAATGTGCCCCGTCGAACAGCCGCGGCCGCTTGAACGCCTCCGAGTATCGCTCCCACAACCGGTGCTGAAGCTTGACGAAGACGTCCTTGCTGCTCGCGTCCGGTACGTGGGCGAGCTGGTTCCCATGCGCGACACCGGAATCGTGGTTGATCACCGCGTGCCACTTCGGCGCCGACACCGCCGCGTTGTTGGTCTCGGACAGCACACGCCGCGCCTTCGGCATCGCGATCCGCAGGGTGCACTGCTCGAATACCGCCGGTTTACCCCAGAACGCCTCGATCCCGGCGACGTCCTGGCTCGCCAGCACCAGGTGGATGCCCTGCGAACGGCCTCGCCGCGCGATGTCCTCCAGCAGCTGGGTCGCCGCCGCCGTCACGCCGTCACGGCCGGCGAACAGGTACTGGAATTCGTCGATCACCGCCACGATCCGGGGCCAGTGTCCGCCGGGGTCCTGCTCACGCAGATCCGCGAGATTGGTGACCTCGTGCTGTTTCGCCGCCGCCGAGCGGCGCCGCAGTTCGTCGGCGAGGAACCGCAACAGTGCCAGGCCGAACTCGCGGTCGGTGTTGACGTTGACGCCGATCAGCTTGGCGTGCGGCAGCCAGCTGGCGTCCCGCCGCCCTGGCGCGAGCCCGGCGAACGACACGCCTTCCTTGAAGTCCAGCAGGTACAGCGCGAGCTCGTCCGGCGAGTACCGCGCCGCGAGACTTCCCAGCAGCGAGTACAGGAAGTTCGTCTTACCCGAACCACTCGGCCCGCCGATGAGCACATGCGGGCTGGCGTCGCCGATGACGACCTCCACCGGCTCGCCCTCGAAGAATCCGACCGGTGCCCGCAGTTCGCGTGCCGAGCTCTCCTTGCCGACCTCCGTCGGCAGGAGGTCGGCGAACGAGCGGGGGCCGCCCTGTTTGGCGATCAGTGCCTCGGCGATCCGCCCGGCTGCCCGGATGACCTGCCCGGACGGCATGGGCGGATCGAGATCGACGACCAGATCCGTGCCGGTCATGCTGCTGATGGCGTGGCGGTCGTCGAGCAGGCTCAGCGTCTCCACCGACGTCGAAAGCGTGGTCGGCACGTCGATCATGATCAGGCAGATCCCGGCGGCCAGCGCCCCGGTGGCGACGCGTTTCAGCTCGCGCGCGCGTTCCGGTTCGAGTGTTTCCCCGTTGCCGTAGAGCACCGCGACGCGGAACGGTTCGACGCGCTGGCCGCTCGCCTGCCGGATCTCCCGCAAGGACGTGTGGCCCGCCTGCATCCCGGTCGCGTGGATGCGGCGGATATGGCCGGCCAGCTCGTCGAGGAGGTCCTCCAGCCTGCCGGGGTCGTACAGCGTGAGCGCGCTCGTGCGGCTCAGCGGGTAGAGGTCGGGCAGGATCGCGGTCAGCTGCCCGACGTCCCACAGGTGGACGCGTACCGCGCCCGGCTCGAACGTGCTCAGCACCCGCATCAGCAGGTTCTGCACGAGGGCGTCCACCGCGGCGCGGGTCTTCGGCGCCGACGTGATGGACAGATGCGATTCGTCGAGCAGGGGCACGGCGACGTCGAACGTGCGCGCGACGTCCTTGCCCGGCACGGTCGCCGAGCCGACGCGCCACAGCCCCGGCGCGGTGATGCCGGGATTGCCGCCGACCCGGCCGAGCCAGTTGCCCGGCTGCCGGCCCGCCGGACCCGGCGCGTTGTTCGCGACGAGGTCGCGCAGCGCGTTCGGCCCCGCTTCCCAGTCCGCGTAGAACTGGCCCCGCACGCTGCCGAGCCGGCCGAACACCTCGCCGGCCGCGGGATGCCGCGACCATTCGGCGTGCTGGTCGGCGGTGGAGTTGTTCATCCCCACCCGGACTATGTGCTGTTCCAGTTCCAGTTTGGCCAGCTCCGCCTCGGCGGCCTGGCGAGCGCCTGCCGCGGCGCCGAGGACGAGCCCGATCTGGTGCCGGACCCGTTCCAGGGCCGTGACGACGCGATTGCGTTGTTCACTGGCTTTGCTGCCCATACCGGCGCCAATCTAGAGGCGGGATTGGTAACCACTGACCAGGTCGTCAGCGGCTGAAAGGCGCGTCAGGAGGTTCTCTATCCCCTCATCGGCCTGCGCCAGCTGCGGCGGCACCCAAGGGACGGCTTGAGCCTGTGGATCCACGATGGCGCGCCGGGCCTCTTCGAGCAGGCTTCTGGCCTGCTCGGTGTGCGCGCGTCCGTCGGCGAGGCCGGTTTGGACGGCCGTGAGCAGCTGGTGCAGTTCCTCGAGGTACACGGTCTACAGACGGGTCGAGTACGACTCGGCTGACGAAATGCCCGCCTGGATGGTGCTTTGCATGCCGGTGATGCCCTGCAGGGCCTCGGCGAGAAGCCCGTGTGCCTGGCTCACCTCGTGCTGGTTGCTGCCCTGGGTGGCCTGGGAAAGCGAAAGCTGGGCTTCTTCGAGAGACTGCGCTGCCTGCTGAAGTGCGTGAATGCTCGCGGATGCCTTCTCGTTCGCGAGCGCGATACCAGCGCGGATCTCTTCGACTCCGGCCATTTTGGCGGACTCCTTGGGACGTCGGGGGCTGGAACGACCACCATTAAACTTAGCGTGATCAACTGACTCTGTTAAGTGAAGGTCCGGCTAAGTAATCAACAAGGCCCCGGACGTCGGAACGTCCGGGGCCTTGCTGACGGCGGAGGATACAGGATTCGAACCTGCGAGGGCGTGAACCCAACACGCTTTCCAAGCGTGCGCCTTAGGCCGCTCGGCCAATCCTCCGTGGGGAACTTTACCGGATGCCCTTCCGTCCCTTCGAAGGCGGGTCTGACCTGGGTTTCTCCGACTGAAGGCCTCAGTGCCGTGCGGGCGCGAGGACGTCGGCGACGACGCAGGTGATGTTGTCCGGTCCGCCGCCCTCGTTGGCCAGGTGGATCAGCCTCGGGACGGTCTCGGCGGGATCTTGGAAGGCGCCGAGGACGTCTTTGATAACGGTTTCGACAACCGTTGCCGTTAACCCATCCGAGCACAGCAGAAGACGGTCCCCAGGGGCCGCGTCGAAGGCCCAGATGTCCGCTTCGCCGCTGCCGGTGCTCAGGAGTGCCTTCATGAGCAGGGAGCCGCGAGGGTGCCCTTCGACCTCTGACTCGTCGATGCGCCCGTCGTCCGCGAGGGCTTGCGCGAGGGTGTGATCGCGCGTGAAGCGCTGAAGCGTGCCGTCGCGCAGGAGGTATCCGCGAGAGTCGCCGATATGCGCGGCGGCGAACTGCGAGCCGTCGAACAGGAGCGCCGTCAGGGTGGTGCCCATGCCGCGTGTCTCCGGTTCGCGTTCGGCCGTCGCGATCAGTCGTTCGTCGATCGAGCGGACACCGCCGGAAAGGATCTCGATCAGGTCGACGTCCGCGAGGTCGAAGCCGCGGAGGTCCGCGTCGAGCCGGGACAGGACGCCGACCGCTTCGGCGCTCGCCACTTCGCCGTGCGGCTGGCCGCCGATGCCGTCGGCGACCGCCAGCAGCCTGGCGCTGGTGTAGACCGAGTCCTGGTTGACCTGACGGCGTCGCCCGACGTCCGAGCCGGCGGCGTACCGAAGGGTGTACGTCATGGGACCCAGTAAAGCAGCTGTGTACTGAGTTCACAAACAGAGGGCTGGAATAGTCAGCTGTCGGTTACGATGCGGTGATGGAGGAGCCAGCCACCGTCAGCGCGGCGGACATCGCGCGTATCGCCGCCGTCGGCCGCGCCGCCGTGAGCAACTGGCGTCGACGTTACGGGGATTTCCCGGCGCCCGTCGGCGGCACCGCGTCGAGCCCCCTCTTTTCGCTGCCCGAAGTCGAGAGCTGGCTGCGTGAGCGCGGGAAGCCGTTCGAGGTCTCGCTGGGTGACCGCATCTGGCAGCGGCTGCGGAACCTCGGCGAAGACCTGTCGCTGGGCCTGCGGGTCGGCCGTATGGGCGGGTTCCTGTTGCGGCGTGGATCCGAGGACCGGGGCTTCTCCGATCGCTACGACGATCCCGAGCTGATCGGGCTGCTGGACCGGTTCGCCGACGAGCGTGGGCCGCGCGAGGCGTTCGAGTTCCTGTGTGAGCGCTACGTCGAGGCACACTCCCGTCAGCTGTCCGTCACGCCGGAACCGGTGGCCGCGTTGATGGCCCGGCTCATCGGGCCCGATCCGGGCGTCGTGCTCGACCCCGCCTGCGGGCTCGGGACACTGCTGCTCGCCGTCGGCGGAACCCGCTTGCTCGGCCAGACCTCCGATCCGGCCGGCTCGTGCATTGCCGCGCACCGGCTGCTGCTCTCGGGTGCGGAGATGGAGATGTACGGCGCGGACGCGTTGCCGATGGACTCCTTCGAAGGACTGCTCGCGGACGTCGTCGTCTGCGATCCGCCGTTCAACGAACGGGAATGGGGGCACGACGAACTCGTCGGCGACCCACGCTGGGAGTACGGCCAGCCGCCGCGTGGTGAACCGGAACTCGCCTGGGTGCAGCACTGCCTCGCACACGTCAAACCCGGCGGGCTGGTCGCGATCCTCATGCCGCTCGCCGCCGCCGGACGGCGGACCGGCCGCCGGATCCGCGGGAACCTGTTGCGGGCCGGTGCTTTGCGCGCGATCGTGACGGTCGGCGGTTCGGACCTCTGGTTGCTGCGGCGGCCGGAGCCCGGCGAGCGGCCGCCGTCCCGGCTGCTCCTGCTGGCCGATCCGTCCACTGTGGAGGAACAGTGGGCGGAACATCTGCGGGGTGTCGAGGTGCCGGGTGCGGTCCGGATCATCGACCTGCTCGACGAGGAGATCGACCTTTCCCCGGCAAGGCATCAATCGCGGGACGAACATGCCGGTGAGGCCTTCCTCGAAGTACGCGAACAGTTCGAGGGCATCGATCTGAAGGTGCCGTCGCTGGCGGTGTCCGACGAGAAACCCGCGTTCACCACGATCGGCGAGTTGCTGAAGTCCGGTGTGCTCACCGTGCCGGACGAGGTCGCGGAAGGTGACGTCGTCGCGTCACCGTCGGTTCCGGCGTATGTCCACAGTGGAGAGACCGTCGCCGTCGAGCCGCCGATGTCGAAGTACCGCGTCGATCCCGAACGGATGGACGCCGCGTTCCTCGCCGGTTGCCTGCGTGCGGCCGGGCAGATCGCGCCGACGTCGTCGACCAGGATCGACCTCAAGCGCACCCGGATCCCTCGGTATTCAATCGAGACGCAGCGTGCCCGCGGGGAGGCGTTCACCCGGCTCGCGGCGTTCGAAGACGCCTTGCGCGAGGCGGCGGAATCGGGCCTGGAGCTGGTGCGGCTAGGGTTGGCGGGGCTTACTGAAGGACAGTTGATCCCGGAGATCTGAGAGCTGCGGGAAGCGGAGCTTCTCCAGTGAGGGTGGCGGTGGGGGACGAGATGCTGATCGCGGACCGTTACGAACTCGCCGAGCTGCCGCTCGGGCGGGGTGGGATGGGTGCGGTCTACGCGGGCCACGACCGGCATCTCGGCCGCCGTGTGGCGGTGAAGTTCCTCGGGCTCCCCGGCGGTCCGGACGCCGAACTCGAACAGCGGTTCATCCGCGAGGCGCGGATCCTCGCCACCCTCGAACACGCGGGCGCGCCGACGTTGTACGACTTCGGCACCTATGACGAGCGGTTGTACCAGGTCATGCAGTTCATCGAGGGCGTGACCGTCGCCGATCTCGCCGCCGAACACGGACCGCTGCCGGTGCCGTTGGCGGCCGCGATCGCGGCGCAGGCGTGCGCTGTCCTCTCCGCCGCCCACGCGCTTTCCATCTGTCACCGCGATCTCAAGCCGACCAACCTGATGCTGTGCCCCGACGGCAGTGTGAAGGTGCTCGATTTCGGGCTCGCGATGCTGCGTGAGACCGACGTCGCGCAGTTCACCCGTGCCGGGCAGATCCTCGGCACCCCCGCGTACATGGCGCCGGAGCAGATCCAGCGCGGGATCGCGGGGCCGCGCAGCGATCTGTACGCGCTCGGTTGCGTCCTGCACGAAATGCTGACCGGCAGGCAGTTGTTCACCGGGCCGACGGCATACGCGGTGTTCGAGAAGCAGGTCAAGGAGAATCCGGCCCCAGTGGACGGTGTCCCTGGTGGACTGAACATCCTGCTCATGGATTTGCTGGAGAAGGATCCGGAACGGCGTCCCGCGGACGCGAACGAACTCTTCGAGCGGTTGGACGTGTTCGCGCGGGACCTGCCGCCGCTGCCCGGGTATCTGGACGAAGGCGCCAATCCGGGCAGGATGTACGCGAGGGTCGTCGGCCGGGTAAGCTGATTTCCGCAGGTCAGTGGCCCTGAGATGGGATCGTGACCTTTCGGTCAACAACCCCGGACGGGTGAGTTCCGTCTTTATCCATGTCGGACGGACTACGGACAATCGGGGGTAAGGGTCGTGAAGAAGTTCCTGGTGGGGGTGACCGCACTGGCCACGGCGCTGGTGTTGACGGCGTGTTCCGGCGGTGCCGGCGGCAGTGCGCCCGGGGGCGGCGCCGTCGCACAGGGTGACCCGGCGGCCGGGACCATCCCGACGACGTCTTCGGCGCCGAGCACTTCCTCGGAGTCGCCGACGCCGACACCTACACCTACGCCGAGCAGCAGCAGCGCCAAGCCGACATCGTCGTCGCCGAAGCCCAAGCCGACACCCAAGCCCACTCCGAAACCGGCACCCAAGCCTGCCGCGAACGCCGCCGACGTGCCGTGCAAGGCCGCGCTGGCCTCGCCGGGCGTGAGCGCGTGCGTCGACCTCTCCTCGCTGAAGACGTGGCTGCTGCAGGACGGCAAGGTCATCTACGGTCCCGTCAAGCAGCTGCCCGGTAAGAAGGGCCACGTGACGCCGACCGGTGTCTTCCACGTTTCGGCCAAGGTCAAGAACTACCACTCGAAGGAATTCGACGCGCCGATGCCGAACTCGGTGTTCTTCCTGCCGGGTATCGCCTTCCACACCGGCAGCCTTTCGGTGTACTCGCACGGCTGCATCCACCTGTCGGCGGCGGCTTCGCAGAAGTACTTCACGACACTGCAGAGCGGCGACGTGGTGCAGGTCGTGGCCTGACACCTTCCCAGAGTGTCATGAGGGGTCCCCATAGGACGAAATTCGTGATCGGAAGAGCGTCGAGTAC
>NZ_JBFBBY010000079.1:0-37693 GCF_040682875.1 Amycolatopsis sp. NPDC051071
CGGACGTCCGTCACGCCGCCGTCCGTCTGCTCGACCATCACCACCGCGTCGGCGCCGGGCGGCAGCGGCGCGCCGGTTTTTGTCCTATGGGGACCCCTCATGACACTCAGCGGAACCGAAGCGAAGCGAAGCGGGTCAGGTACGCGACGAGTACTTCGCGGCCGCGGCGACGAACTCGCTCGCCCTGGTCGCGAGGTCCGTCAGTGACCCGCTGGAGGTGAGCGAGTCACCCAGCAGCGGCGTCGCGGCGGCGACGGCGATCGAACCCGACTCGAGGAACTTCGCGACGTCGGCGAGGTGGATCCCGCCGGTCGGTACGAGCGGGATGTCCGGCATCGGCGCCCGGATCGCCCGCAGGTAGGCGACCCCGCCGACGGCGGCGACCGGGAACACCTTCACCGCGGCCGCGCCGAGACGCCAGGCCTGGTCGATCTCGGTCGGGGTCAGCGCGCCGCAGATCACCGGCAGCCCGCGTTCGTGCGCGCGCTCCAGTACCAGCGGGTTCACCGTCGGCGTGACCAGGAACGTCGCGCCCGCGTCCGCCGCGATGTCCACATCGGACGGCTCACGGACGCTCCCGGCGCCGACTTGCGAGTCGTCGCCGAGTTTCTTGCGGATGGTCGCGATCGCCTCCGGGGCTCCCGGCGTGGTCAGCGTCGCTTCGAGAACCCGGACGCCCACCGCGTGCAACACCGTGGCGGCGTCGGCGAAGCGGCTCGCGTCGACGGCCCGCAGGATCGCGACGAGCCGGTGTTCGATCAGGGTGTCCTGGAGGTCGTGCTGGATCATGCGGACGGAACCGGCGCCTTTCCAGTGTAGGTCACGCCTGCCTCGTCGAAGTCCTTGAGCGCGGCGTCCACCGTCGGCTGCGAACCGCCGACCGTGAGGTCCAGCAGCACTCGCACGGTGAAGCCCGCCTTCGCCGCGTCGAGCGCCGTCGCCCGGACACAGAAGTCAGCCGCGATGCCGACGACCTCGACCTCGGTGACGTCGCGCTCTTTCAGCCACGCTTCGAGTGTCTTGCCGTCGCGCGCGTTGCCCTCGAAACCGGAATACGCGGCGGTGTACTCGCCCTTCGAGAAGACCTCGCTGATCGGGACCACGTCGAGCGCGGGGTGGAACGACGCGCCGGAGGTGCCCGCGACGCAGTGCCGCGGCCAGCTGTCCTTGAAGTCCGGCGTCTCGCTGAAGTGATCGCCCGGGTCGATGTGGTAGTCGCGGGTGGCGACGACGTGCGCGTAGCCGCCCTCGGCGGCCCGTTTGGAGATCGCTTCGGCGGCGGCGGCGCCACCGGGCAGGCCGAGCGACCCGCCTTCGCAGAAGTCGTTCTGCACATCGACCACGATCAGGGCGGTCCCCATGTGTTGCTCCTGAATTCTCTCTAGACGAATACGGTCGGAATGGCGGGCTCTCCGTGCGAGAGCTTGAGGCCCTCCCACGGCAAGCTCACCAGTGCCCGCCGAAGCCGCTGGCGCGCGTCGTCCAGCGTGGGCAAATCATCCACCGTCCGGCCGTCCCGGACCAGCGGTATCTGCAATTCGTGGTCGTGCGGACCCTGTTCCGGTACCTCGGAGGCGGCGGTCCAGATCACCTCTTCGACGGCGGTCCCGGTGCTCCGGTGGCGCCGCAGCGCGGATTTCCGGCCACCTCGCGACTCCTTGTGCGCGCTGCGCTTGGCGACCGGTTTGCCGTCGACCTCGACGAGTTTGTAGACCATCCCGGCGGTCGGCGCGCCGGAGCCGGTGACGACCGAGGTTCCGACGCCGTACGCGTCGACCGGTTCCGCCCGCAAAGCCGCGATGGCGTGTTCGTCGAGGTCACCGGACACCACGATGCGGGTGTCCTTGGCGCCGAGTGCGTCCAGTTGCTCGCGGGCCCTGCGGGCCAGCGGGCCCACGTCGCCGGAGTCGATGCGGATCGCGCCGAGTTCGGTCCCCGCCACCCGGACGGCTGTTTCGATGCCCTTGGTGATGTCGTAGGTGTCCACCAGGAGTGTGGTGTCGGCACCCATCTTGCCCACCTGCGCGCGGAACGCCTCTTCCTCGCTGTCGTGCAGCAGCATGAACGCGTGCGCGACCGTGCCCCGCGTCGGGATCCCGTAGCGGCGCCCGGCTTCAAGGTTGGACGTCGTGGCGAAACCGGCGAGGTACGCGGCCCGCGCGGCGGCGACGGCGGCCCACTCGTGGGTGCGGCGCCCGCCCATCTCGATGATCGGCCTGCCGTGGGCGGCACCCGACATCCGCGCCGCCGCGGACGCGATCGCGCTGTCGTGGTTGAGGATCGACAGGATCAGCGTCTCCAGCACCACGGCGTCGCCGAAGGCGCCGGTGACGGTCAGGATCGGGGAGCCGGGGAAGTAGAGCTCACCCTCGGCGTAGCCGTCGATGTTCCCCGAGAAGGAGTAGTCCGCGAGCCACGAAAGCGTGGCGTCGTCGACGACGGCGGTCGCCTCCAGCTGGCTCAGTTCGGCGTCGGTGAACCGGAAGTCCGCGATCGAGTCGAGGACCCGGCCGGTGCCCGCGACGACGCCGTATCGGCGGCCGTCGGGCAGCCGACGTGCGAAGACCTCGAAGACACAGGGCCGGTCGGCGGTCTCGTCGGCGAGGGCGCTGGCCAGCATGGTCAGCTCGTAGTGGTCGGTGAGCAGCGCGGTGCCGGCGCCGGTGGCAGCCTCGGGGAAACCCATGGTTGCAGCCTATTCACCCACATGGCCGGACCTGCCAACCCATACCGGGTTGGGCCCGTGACACCATGGAGTGCATGTCCACGCCTGTCGCATCCGAGCAGACGCAGGTTGATCCACAGGGAGCGGAAGTCGTCTCTGCGGACAATCCCTGGCGGACGGTCGTCTGGAACGATCCGGTGAACCTGATGTCGTACGTGACGTACGTGTTCCAGAAGCTGTTCGGTTACAGCCGGGACCACGCGACGAAACTCATGCTCGACGTGCATCACAAGGGCAAGGCGATCGTGTCCTCCGGTTCGAAGGAGAAGGTGGAGACCGACGTGGCGAAACTGCATGCCGCCGGCCTGTGGGCCACGATGGAAAAGACTTCATGAACGGCTGGCGCCGGAAGGGCGACACCATCGTCGCGGGGTTCGAGCAGCAGGAGGCCGCGGTCCTGCGTGGTCTGGTCAGCCAGCTGGAGGACATGCTCACCGCGCGTGCCGAGGAGGCGCCGCAGGACGAGCTGGCCGAGCTGACCGGGATCCGCACCGGCCCGTCGGAGTCGCCGGACGATCCCGTCCTCTCCCGGCTGCTCCCGGACTTCCACAAACTGGACCCGGACAACCCGACCCGCGAGGACATCGACTCGGCCGCCGCGATGCGGTCGATCCACGAGCCGGAGCTGCTCGACAAGAAGGTCGGCGTCGCCAAGATCGTGCTGGACACGCTGCCGCGTGACGGCGGGGACGTGCGGCTGACGTTCGAGCAGGCCGACGCGTGGCTGGGCGCGCTGAACGACGTCCGGCTGGCGCTGGGCACCGCACTCGACGTCACCGAGGACATGCCCGACGAATTGCCCGAAGACGACCCGCGCGCGCCGCATCTGGGCGTCTACCACTGGCTCACCTGGGTGCAGGAAACCCTCATCCAGTCGCTCTCGTCATGATCACCGACGTTCCCGGGGTGCTCGTCGGGCACCATGAGCGCGTCGGTGACGGCTGGGCGACGGGGACGACGGTCGTGCTGGTTCCCGGCGGCGCCGTCGGGGCCGTCGACCAGCGCGGCGGCGCTCCCGGCACGCGGGAGACCAATCTGCTGGAGCCGGAGAACCTGGTCCAGCACGTGAACGCGATCTGCCTGTCCGGTGGGAGCGCGTACGGCCTTGCCGCGGCAGACGGCGTGATGCGCTGGCTCGCCGAACGGAACCTGGGCATCCCAGTCGGTGCCGAGCCGCACGAAGTGGTGCCGATCGTGCCCGCGGCGGTGCTGTTCGACCTGCCGCGGAGCGAGTGGGGCAACCGTCCGGACGCGTCCTTCGGCTACGCCGCCTGCGAAGCGGCCGCGACCGGACCCGTGACGCTGGGGACCGTCGGTGCCGGCGCCGGTGCGAAGGCCGGATCACTCAAAGGTGGGATCGGGACGGCCTCGGAACGGGTCGGCGAGTTCACGGTCGGCGTCGTCGCCGCGGTGAACGCCGCCGGTGAGGCCGTCGACCTCTCGACGGGACGTGCTTTCGCCGCGGATCACGAGGTCGATGGCGAGTTCGGCATCCGCTGGCCGGACCGGCCCGGCGACGTCGAGGCGAAGGCGGCCGGGCTCAACACGACCATCGGCGTGGTCGCGGTCGACGCGGCGTTGTCGAAGGCGGAGGCGCGGCGGCTCGCGGTGGCCGCGCAGGACGGCCTCGCCAGGTCGGTCCGCCCGGCACACACGATGTTCGACGGCGACACGGTCTTCGCGCTGGCCACCGGCGAACGGGAACTGCCCGGCGGCGCGGGCCCGATCGCGGCGACACGGCGGGCGGCCGTGCTGGACACACTGTGCTCGGCCGCGGCGCGGGTGTTCGCGCGGGCGATGGTGCACGGCGTGCTGAACGCCACCTCCGCCGGTGGCATGCGGGCTTACCGGGACGTGTGGCCGGAAGCACTCGCGTAACGAGGAACGGGCGCTGACGATCAAGTCGGCATGCACCATGGGGGCTCGTGGATCGTCGAGATCCACAACGACCACGTCAACACCAGTACGGGCGTCTCTCTGGTCCTCGAAGAGCTGATCGGTCTGTCCACCGAGGACGGGCGCCAGATGGCCGAGGACATTTACGAGCACGGCTCGGCCGACTTCACGCCCGTGTCGCAGGCCGAGGCGGAGCGGCTGGTCGCGGCCTTCCAGGTTCGCGGTCTCAACGCGAAGCTGCGGAAGGCCCGGCGTGCGTGACGCGGCGCGGGTGGCCCGTGAGGGCGACGGCGCCCGGATCGACATGGCGGGGAACGTGGCCGAGGTGCTGCGGTTCATCCTGACCGACTTCGCCGATGCGCTGGCCGCCGACCCCGCGGGGCCGGACGGGGTCCCCGACGACCTGCTGTTCCCGGACGCTTACCCCCGGAAGGCCGACAGCGCCGATTTCCGGGCGAGGCACGGCCAGGCCATGCGAGGCGAGGTCGCGGCCGCGGTGGCCCGCGTTCTCGCGGCCTGGCCGGGCGGGCAGGTCTTGGTTCTCGACCGGGGCGGGGTGCTCGACCTGCGTCTCACGCTCGTCCACGCCCAGGTCCGGTATCTGCGCAAGCCGCGGTGGAAGTCCGCGCCGCCGGACGAGCGTTACGCGAAGAAAGACCGCGAGGTGAAGTCCCTCTGGCTCCAGCAGCTCGAGCTCATGGTCACCGCGGTGGTCTACGTCGATCCCGGCAAGCCGATCATCTACACACTCTGAGTGGCGGCAATCTCAGAGTGTGGAAGGCGTGCGTCCAGCACCTAAGATGTGCGATGTGCTCCGGATCCGCCGTGAACTCGTCGACGAGATCGTCGCCCATGCCCGCCGTGACCATCCCGATGAGGCGTGCGGGGTGATCGCCGGTCCCGAGGGGTCGGACAGTCCCGTGCGGTACATCCCGATGCTGAACGCGGCGCGCTCGCCCACGTTCTACGAATTCGACTCGGGTGATCTGCTCAAGCTCTACCGCGAGATGGACGCCAACGACGAGGTCCCGGTGGTCATCTACCACTCGCACACCGCGACCGACGCCTACCCGTCACGCACCGATGTCTCGTACGCCTCGGAACCCGACGCGCATTACGTGCTCGTCTCCACCAAGGACCCCGATTCGCACCAGTTCCGGTCTTACCGGATCGTGGACGGGGAGATCACCGAGGAGCCCGTCGAGATCACCGGCTGAACCCGGCCCGGAATAAGCCGGGCCCGCCCGAACGTCTGCGTAGTAGAGAACCCACCGGAGGTAGAAAACCATGGCCGTGACCGTCTCCATCCCGACGATCCTGCGTACGCACACCGGCGGTGAGAAGTCCGTCGAGGCGAACGGCAAGACCGTGCTCGAGGTGATCGACGACATCGAGTCCCGCCACGGCGGCCTCAAGGCCCGCCTGGTCAAGGAAGAGAAGCTGCACCGCTTCGTCAACGTCTACGTCAACGACGAGGACGTCCGCTTCTCCGGTGGCCTTGAGGCCGAGGTCAAGGACGGCGACAGCCTGACCATCCTGCCCGCCGTGGCCGGAGGCTGATCCATGGCTCGCTTCGAGTCGCTGCTCGACACGCTCGGCGGCACCCCGCTGGTCGGTCTGCCCCGGCTTTCGCCCACCCACGACGTGCGGTTGTGGGCGAAGCTGGAAGACCGCAACCCGACCGGTTCGATCAAGGATCGCCCCGCGCTGGCGATGATCGAGGCCGCCGAGCGCGAAGGCACCCTCCGGCGCGGCTCCACGATCCTGGAGCCGACGTCGGGCAACACCGGGATCGCGCTCGCCATGGCCGCGAAGCTCAAGGGCTACGGGCTGGTTTGCGTGATGCCGGAGAACACCTCAACCGAACGCAAGCAGCTGCTGCAGGCGTACGGCGCGCGGATCGTCTTCTCGCCGGCGGCGGGCGGATCCAACGAGGCGGTGCGCCGGGCGAAGGAACTGTCCGAGGCGAACCCGGACTGGGTCATGCTCTACCAGTACGGCAACCCGGCCAATGCCGAAGCGCACTACCGCGGCACCGGGCCCGAACTGCTCAAGGACCTGCCGACGCTGACCCATTTCGTCGGCGGCCTCGGCACCACCGGCACGCTGGTCGGCGTCGGGCGGTTCCTGCACGAGGCGAAGCCGGATGTGCAGATCATCGCGGCCGAACCGCGCTACGGCGAACTGGTGTACGGCCTGCGAAACCTCGACGAGGGCTTCGTCCCGGAGCTTTACGACGCGAGTGTGCTCAACGGCCGCTTCTCCGTCGGCGCGTACGACGCGCTTCGCCGGACGCGGGAGCTTCTGGAGCACGAAGGCATCTTCGCGGGGATCTCGACCGGTGCCGTGCTGCACGCGGCACTGGCTGTCGCCGAGAAGGCCGCCGCTTCGGGCAAGCCCGCCGACGTGGCCTTCGTCGTCGCGGACGCCGGGTGGAAGTACCTCTCGACGGGCGCCTACTCCGGTTCGCTCGACGAAGCGGCCGAAAGGCTTGACGGGCAGCTCTGGGCCTGACTCACCGCCGTATGTCATGAGGGGTTTGCCGGATGTCATGAAAGGGTCTTTCAAGACGTTTTTTGTCCTGAAAGACCCTTTCATGACACGCGCTGGCACGATGGCGCCCATGAAGACCATCGGGTTGCTGGGCGGCATGAGCTGGGAATCGTCGGCCGAGTACTACCGGCTGGTCAACGAGCGTGTCCGTGAGCTGCGCGGCGGATTCCACTCCGCGCGCATCGTGCTCTACTCCGTGGACTTCGCCGTCATCGAAGCCATGCAGGCCGAAGGCCGCTGGGACGACGCCGGGCAGGAACTGAACCGCGCCGCTCGCGCCCTCGAAGCCGCCGGAGCGGACTTCGTCGTCTTGTGCACCAACACGATGCACAAGGTCGCGGATCGGCTCACCGAAGGCCTCGGCATCCCGCTGCTGCACCTCGCCGACACCACGGCAGCCGCGATCAAGGCCAGCGGCCTCCAAGGCGGCATTGAGACCGGCGGTACCAAAGGCGGCATCAAGGCGGGCGGCATCAAGCGCGTCGGGCTACTGGGCACCGGTTTCACCATGGCCCAGCCCTTCTACCGCGAACGCCTCGCCGCGCACGGGCTCGACGTCCTCGTCCCGGACGAGGCCGATCGCGAGACGGTGCACCGGATCATCTACGACGAACTCGTCCACGGCGTCGTCACCGGCGAATCACGCGAGCGGTACCGCGAGGTCATCGCGCGGATCGTCGCGGCGGGCGCGGACGGCGTCATCTACGGCTGCACCGAGATCGAACTGCTCGTCGGCCCCGAAGACAGCCCAGTGCCCACGTTCCCCACCACCAGGCTGCACGCCGAAGCCGCCGTGGACTACGCGCTCGGCAGGATCTCGCTCCCTCCCGCGACGTGACTCTCGTGCTGTGCGACGGCCTGCCGCCACAGCCTGTCCCGCTCGCCGACGGTGAACCCGCCGCGCGGCACGCCGAAGACGTCCTCGATCGCCGTCCACCAGTCGGCCGGTGACTCCAGCAGGGTTTTGCCACCCGGCAGCCGGCTCAAGGTCAGCGCGCGCAGCGAGTCGACGCCGTCGACGTCCCGGCGCTGCAGCACGAGGGTGCGGACGAACCCCGAGGTCTCCGACGTGGACAGCTCGACGTGCTTCTCGGCGAAGTCCGGCATCACGGCCGTCTCCGGCGCGAAATCCATCCCGAGGAAACTGCCCTGCGGATCGTGGTCGAACCGCCAGCCGCCGGGGGTGACCTCCGAGGCCCGCATGCGGAACACCAGCGGCCCTTGTTTGTACTCGCCTTCGAGCAGTGGGATCGGCTCGTGGATGCCGTCGCCGAGCCCCACGTCGACGAACCAGGTCGTTTCCGGGGTCTCCGCCAGCCCGGACACGGTCAGCGGCAGATGGTTGAGGTGGATCCCGGCCGGGTCGCCCGGCATCTGCGCCCCACCCGGATGCCTCGTGACCTGGTACCCGAGTGCGCTCAGCAGCGCCGAGAACGCACCGTTGAGGTGATAGCAGTAACCGCCCCGGCCGGTGACGATCCGGCCGAACGACACCGACGGATCCAGCGAGGTCACCCGGCCGAGCTGGACTTCGAAATCCTCGTACGGCACCCGTTCCACATGTGCCGCGTGCAGCCGGAAGAGCGCGTCGAGGCCCGGCGGCTCGTGCTCGAGGCCGAGTCGCGCGAGGTAGGCCGGCACGTCGACGTGCTCGGAAGCAGAGATCCCCATGCCGAAGACGGTAGCCGCCCCCACCGACAATTCAGGGTTCTCACGGAGGCGATCTCGCCGGTCGCCGTCGTAGCCTGTGGAAGTGACCACTATGCCTTCCCAGCCGGTCCCGGCGAGCGAGTCGTCCGGTACGGATCCGGCCAAACGCGTCCTGCCGTCGAACCCGAAGGCCGCCGCGATCGTGGCGCTGGCCTTCACCGCGCTGCTCTACCTGGTGGAGCTGGTCGACGTCGTGCTGCCCGCAGACCTCGACCAGGGCGGCATCCACGCCCGCGACGTCTCCGGGCTCGACGGCGTGCTCTGGGCGCCGGTGCTGCACGCCGGCTGGGGGCATCTGCTCTCCAACACCGTCCCGGTCCTGGTGTTCGCGTTCCTCGCCATGGCCGCCGGGATCGGCCGCTGGGTGCTGGTGACGGCGATCATCTGGGTGCTCTCGGGTCTCGGCGTCTGGCTCATCGCTCCGGACGACACCGTGACCGTCGGCGCGTCCGGCGTCGCCTTCGGCTGGCTCGCGTTCCTGCTGGTCAGGGGTATTTTCAACCGGGCCGTCGGGCAGATCCTGGTGGCCGTGGTGCTGCTGGGCATCTGGAGCGGGATGCTCTGGGGACTGCTTCCGGGTGATCCGGGCGTCTCGTGGCAGGGACATCTGTTCGGCGCGCTGTCCGGTGTCTTCGCGGCCTGGGTGGTGGCGCGGATGGACAAGTCCCGAGCGGGGAAGGCACCCGCGGGCGGTCCGGGTAGCCTCGCCGTGTGAGCAAGCCGAGCGCCGACGCCCCGATCGGCGTCTTCGATTCCGGGGTAGGTGGGCTTACCGTCGCCAGGACGATTCTGGAACAGCTGCCCGGTGAGCAGTTGCGCTACGTCGGCGACACCGCCCGTAACCCGTATGGTCCGCTTCCCATCGCGACGGCGCGCGAGTACGCCCTCGACGTGCTGGACGACATCGTCGAAGGCGGCGTGAAGGCGCTGGTCATCGCCTGCAACACCGCCTCCGCCGCCTGTCTTCGTGACGCCAGGGAGCGCTACGACGTCCCCGTGATCGAGGTCGTCCTCCCCGCCGCTCGCCGCGCTGTCTCCGCCACCCGCTCCGGCCGGATCGGCGTGATCGGCACCGAGGGCACCGTCCGCTCTCGCGCCTACGACGACGCTTTCGGCGCCGCTCAGGGCGTCGAGATAACCAGTGTCGCGTGCCCGCGGTTCGTGGACTTCGTCGAACGCGGCATCACCACCGGCCGCCAAGTGCTCGGGCTCGCACAGACATATCTCGAACCACTGCTCGACGCCAAGGTCGACACGCTGGTCATGGGCTGCACGCACTACCCGCTGCTGTCCGGGGTGCTGCAGATCGTCATGGGCCAGGACGTCACCCTGGTCTCCAGCGCCGAGGAGACCGCGCGTGACCTCGTGCGGGTCCTCACCGAAAACGATCTCCTCGCCGAACGCGGCACCCCGCCGAGGCATGAGTTCGTCGCCACCGGATCCGCCGAGCCGTTCACCCGGCTCGCTCAGCGGTTCATGGGTTTCGCTCCGGGTGTGCTGGCTCCCACCAGCGCGTAAATCGCCATATCCGCGCTTAAGGTGGCACAGTGCGTCTGACGATCCTCGGCTGCTGCGGCAGCATCCCCGGGCCCAACGCCGCCGCGTCCGGCTACCTGATCGAGGCGGACGGGTTCGTCCTGGGGCTGGAACTCGGCAACGGGACGCTCGCCAGGCTGCAGGCCCTGCGGGATCCGTTCGATCTCGACACGCTGATCCTTTCGCATCTGCACCCCGACCACTGCGCCGACGTCAGCGCGCTCACCGTGATGCGGCGCTATCACCCCGCGCTGCCGTATCCGGAGCGGCCGCGCCGCCTGCCGGTGTACGGGCCGTCGGACGTCCACGAGCGCCTCGCGTACGCCTACGCGGCCAATGAAGAGGAGCGGGCGACCACCGACCTCTCCGACGTCTACGACTTCCACGCGCTGCGGACCGAGCCCATGGAGATCGGGCCGTTCGAGGTCATCGCGGTCCCGGTCGACCATCCGACGCCGGCGTTCGGCCTGCGGATCTCCTACGAGGGCAAAACGCTCGCCTACACCGGGGACACCGGCGTCTGCGACACCTTGACCGACCTCGCCGGAGGCGTCGACGTACTGCTTTCCGAGGCGTCATGGACGGACTCGCCCGACCGGCCGGTTGGCGTCCACCTGTCCGGAAAGGAAGCCGGGGAACTGGGGCGCAAGGCGGGGGTGGGGCGGTTGCTGCTCACCCACGTCGCGCCGTGGACCGACCGCGGCGCCGTCCTCGCCGAGGCGGCCGTGGCCTTCCCGGCGGCGGAGCTCGTCGAGCAGGGCGCCGTCTACGACGTCTGACGCGGGGTTCTAGAGTGACGGCCGTGGCGAGAAAAGACGGCAGGAACGACGACCAGCTTCGCGACATCAAGATCACCCGGGGCTTCCAGCGGTGGCCCGCGGGCTCGGTGATGATCGAATTCGGTGACACCCGCGTGCTCTGCGCGGCGAGTGTCACCGAAGGCGTTCCCCGCTGGCGGGCCGGTTCCGGCCTCGGCTGGGTCACCGCCGAGTACGCGATGCTTCCGTCGGCGACCAACACCCGCGGCGACCGCGAGTCCATCAAGGGCCGCGTCGGCGGCCGTACGCACGAGATTTCCCGGCTGATCGGCCGGTCCCTGCGCGCCTGCATCGACCTGGCCGCGCTGGGGGAGAACACGATCGTCATCGACTGCGACGTCATCCAGGCCGACGGCGGCACCCGCACGGCCGCGGTGACCGGCGGCTACGTCGCGCTCGCCGACGCCATCACCTGGCTCGGCGCGGCCGGTCGCCTCGCCGACCCGCAGCCGATGTCGTCCTCGGTCGCCGCGGTGAGTGTCGGCGTCGTCGACGGCCGCGTGCGCCTCGACCTGCCGTACGAAGAGGACTCGCGCGCGGAGGTCGACATGAACGTCGTCGCCACCGACGCGGGCACGCTGATCGAGGTGCAGGGCACCGGTGAGGGCGCCACCTTCGCGCGGTCCACTTTGGACACCATGCTGGACATGGCGCAGGCGGGCTGCGAGGAGCTGACGCGCCTGCAGATCGAGGCGCTCGCGCTGCCGTACCCCGGCGAACTGCCCGAGCCGCGCACGGACAAGAAGAAGGGCGCGAAGTGACCAAGCTGCTTTTGGCCACCCGCAACGCGAAGAAGCTCGGAGAGCTCCGGCGCATCCTGGTGGCCGAAGGCATCGAAGGTGTCGAGGTCATCGGCCTCGCCGACGTCCCCGAGTTCCCCGAAGCGCCCGAAACCGCTCCGGACTTCGAAGGCAACGCACTCGCGAAGGCACAGGACGCGGCCGCCGCGACCGGACTCCCGGCCATCGCCGACGACTCGGGTATCGCGATCGACGCGCTCAACGGCATGCCCGGCGTGCTGTCGGCCCGCTGGTCCGGCAAGCACGGCGACGACGAGGCGAACCTGGACCTCGTGCTGGCGCAGCTGTCCGACACCCCGGACGAGCGCAGGGGTGCGGGCTTCGTCTGCGCGGCGGCGCTGGTCGTCCCCGGCGGCGACGAGACCATCGTGCGTGGGGAATGGCGCGGCTCGCTGATCCGGGAACGCCGTGGTGCCAACGGCTTCGGGTACGACCCGATCTTCGTGCCCGAGGGTGAGACGCGGACTTCGGCGGAGCTGGAACCGTCCGAAAAGGACACCGCGTCGCACCGCGGGAAGGCGTTGCGGGCGTTGGCTGGGGAGTTGCGCAAGCTGAACTCGTGAGTGATTGCCTAGGTACATGAAGGCCCCCTTCCTTGCGCTAGGCGCAAGGAAGGGGGCCTTCCTGTACTGGGGGAAGGTGTGAAGGTCGAGTTTTCTCGGCTGAGCCGAGTGAAGGGGGCCTTCACGCGCCGCCGTGGCGACTGGTGGTGCTGCTGGGGCTCGTGATGGCCTTCCCTCAAGGAGTCCTTCACCCGCCGTAGGTACCTGAAACACCCTTGGCTAGAACGACCCAGATCACTCACGAGCTTTAAAGGTCGAGGTCCCGCAGCAGTTTCGCGACGTGCCCGGTCGCCCGCACGTTGTACTGGGCCACGGCGATCTTGCCGTCGGCGTCGACGACGAACGTCGAGCGGATGACGCCTTCGTAGACCTTGCCGTAGTTCTTCTTCTCGCCGAAGGCGCTGTACGCCTTGAGGACGGTCTTCTCCGTGTCAGAGAGCAGCGGGAAGGTCAGGCCTTCCGCCTCGACGAACTTCGCGAGCTTCGCGGGCTTGTCCGGGGAGATGCCGAGCACCTGGTAGCCGGCGTCGTTGAGCTGCGCGAGGCTGTCCCGGAAGTCGCAGGCCTGCTTCGTGCAGCCCGGTGTGCCGGCGTTCGGGTAGAAGTACACGACGACCGACTTACCGCGGAAGTCACTCAGCGAGACGTCGTTGCCCTCGTGATCGGGGAGGGTGAAAGCGGGCGCGTTGTCGCCGGGGGAGAGTCGCTGCTCGGTCATGACGCACACGGTAGCGAACCGGAGGCGTCAGACCTTCCCGCAGTACTTCGCGGCGACCGGTTCCGAAGGGCTCGGCCGCACCTGTAACCGGAGCCTCACCGGCTTGTCCGGAACGGCGAACGCCAGGTTCAGGTGGACTTCCCGGCCGGGCGCCACGTCCTTGCCCGCGTCCGCGATCCCGTTGTAACCCTGCACCGCGTCGACGACCTGCTTGACCGACACGCTTTCGCCGTCGACCTCACCGGTCACGGACAGGCCGGAGAGCCGGTAGGCCGCGTCACCCGCGTTCGTCACCTCGATGCCGAAGGCCACCGCGCGCGAACTCTGCGGATACGCCGAAGCGCTGGGACGGAAGGACTTCGGCGCGGACACCGAGATCGTCACACCGGTCGCGAACCGGTGGGGCGCGGCGCCGAACGCCAGGTCGCCTTCCGCGCGTGTCGCGGCCAGCCCCTGCGCCGGGGCGTCCGCGCCGAGCACGGCCGCCCCTTTTTCCGGTGCCTGAACCCCGCACGCGGCCGCCAGCACGAGCGAGCAGGCGGCGATGAAGAGCTTCGGGGTGCGCGGGGGCGCCATGTGCGGTTACTCCAGTCGGCGGGGCGGGTAGGCCGTTCGAGGTAGGTATTAGTGCCGAAGAGTCCAGAGTGACGGTCTTCCGCAGCCGAGAGGAGCGACTCGGCCGTGTTGACGCGCACCTGGTGTACACCCGTGGCCGATCCGTGATCGGAACGGTACTGCTAGTGACAGTCGTCACCTCGGTGGCACACCGGCCACGCTCAGACGGCGAAGGCGAAGAACAGGATGAAGATGGCCAGACCCGACACCCAGGCCACGATCAGCCAGCCGAAATCGCGCATCGGGTCGACCGCGCGGCTCTCCTCGCCAGGGACGTAGACGCCGCGTTCTTCGAACCAGTCCACCCACCGGGTCATCCAGCGAAAGGGGCTTCGAGACGCCATGGCGGTAACAGTACGGGCACGGTGAGCCAGGTCAGCCAGGGAGGCGCCGCCCGAAAGGGCGAATCGGACGTCCGAGTTGTCGCCCACTAGGCCCTTTTGTCCAACGCACTCACCCTTCAGGCTGTAATGATGGCGCTGGGAATAGATGTCTACAGTCGCTTTCAAACCGTTACTGATTGGCAAGCCGTCAAGAACCACGGAGTGACGTTCGCGTTCGTCAAGCTCACCGATGGGGGTGGCCTGCCGAATGGCGGCCGGAACACCGGTGACGCGCTGGTGGCCGGAGCGAGATCCGTGGGGATCCCGGTAGGCGGCTACCACTTCGCCCAGGCGAGTCCGTCACCCGAAGCGCAGGCCGACGTCTTCATCGCCGAAGTCCGGCGCCTCGGCGCGAACGGCTGCGTCCCGATGCTCGACCTCGAAGACAACGCGGCGAGCTCAGGCAAGCCGAACATCCCGGACAGCCGCAAGCGGGATTACTCGATCAGGTTCTGCAACCGCGTCGCCGGGCATGGGTTCCGTCCCGGCATCTATATGAACAACGCGCACGCCAGGATGCTGCGGCCGGACCGGTTCGGCGTACCGGACCTGGTGATCTGGATCGCGCGCTACGGCGCCAAACCCGACGCCGCCGCGGGCCGCTACGACGTGCACCAGTACTCCGACGCCGGCCAGGTCCCCGGTATCCGCGCGAGCAGTGTCGACCTCAACGAGTCCTACACGAACGCCCATTTGACCGGCGGCGGCGCCGGCCCGACGCGGAAGGCGACGACAGAACTCATGGAACGCAGGACAATTCCGGCGAGCCCGTCCACCACGTCCGTGCGGCTGCTGCTCTCCGGCAGCGAGACGGCCGCGATCATCGTCCGGCCGCGTATCGACGGCGACGGCGTCACCGACGCACCCGTGTGGCAGGGCAACATCTACGCCTGGGGCAGCGACAAGGTCGGCGTCGGCGGAAATCCCTTGAAGACACCCGGATTCAACCCGAAGACGGTCTCGCACCGGCGGTACGCCCTGCCGGGTGCGGTGTGGGTCGACTTCGAGTACAGCTCGAACATAGACTTCGAGATCGACGTCGTGGGCTGAGTTCTCGACGGTCCGTGAAGGCCTCTTTTACTACCCTCAGAGTAGGGGAGGCTTTCACGAGAACAGCCGATCGGGGATCTTTCGTCGGCGCTCCTCGCCGAGATCACCCGCCTCGAACGCTCCCGTAACTACCTCTGGACCGGCTCGACTCGGACCGCGCTACGCCTGTGGCGAGAATTCACCGCCGATCCGTACCGGCGGCTCAGAGTCGGAGGTCAGCGGCCAGGAGCCGCGTCCCGGATGGCGTCCACGATGAACTGGTATCCCGTGCACCGGCACAGGTTCCCCGAGATCCCCTGCCGGATCTCGGCATCCGTCGGGTCCGGGTTGTCCTTCAGCAACTCCACCGCCGTCGCCAGCATGCCGGGTGTGCAGAAGCCGCATTGCAGGCCGTGGTGCCGCCGGAACGACTCCTGCAGTGGATGCAGCTCGCCATCCGTGGCCAGCCCCTCGATGGTGACGACCTCCGCGCCGTCCACCTGGACGGCCAGCAGGCAGCACGAGCGTGCGCTCGCGCCGTCGAGGGTGACGGTGCACGAGCCGCAGACGCCGTGTTCGCAGCCGACGTGCACTCCGGTGAACCCCAAGTCGTGGCGCAGGAAGTCGGCCAGCGTCCGTCGTGGTTCGCAGTCCGCGCGGTAGGTCCGCCCGTTCACCGTCAGGGTCACCGTGATCATGCGCCCTCCTTCGCTCGCGTGATCGCCCGCCGCGTGAGGACCGCGGCCATTTCACGCCGATAGCCTGCCGGGGCGTGGACGTCGCCGGGTGGATCCGTCGCGGCGGCGGCCAGCTGTGCCGCGTCGGCGATCGCGCTGGATGTCAGGGTGCCGCCGACGAGCGACTCTTCGGCGGCGGTGGCCCGGATCGGCGTGGGGCCGGCACCCGCGATGGCGATCCGCGCGGTTTCGCAGACGCCGCCGGACACCGTCACGACGGCGAAGACGGCGACCAGTGCGAGATCCCGGCTTCGGCGGCTCAGCTCCTCGACCGCGTAGCCGCCGCGGCATCGCGGCACCGAGATCCGGGTCAGCAGCTCGCCGGGGCCGAGCACTGTCCGATGTGGACCGAGGAAGAAGTCCCGCGCCGCGACGACCCGCTTACCGGCGGGGCCGCGGACGCCGAACTCGGCGTCCAGCGCGAGCATCACCGAGGGCAGTTCCGCGGCCGGGTCGGCGTGCGCGAGACTGCCGCCGACCGTGCCGCGGTTCCGGATCGCCACCTGCCCCACGTATCCGAGCGCTTCGGCGAGCAGTGGCACTTCGGAGCGGACGACTTCGGACGTCTCGACGACGCGGTGCGTGGTGAGCGCGCCGATCTCGATCCGCCCGTTCTCCTCGCGCAGGAACGAAAGTTCGCCGACGCGGTTGATGTCGACCACCAGCGACGGCCGTGCCTGACGCAGGTTCAGCAGCGGCACCAGACTTTGTCCGCCCGCCAGCACTCGCGAGCCAGGTGTGCCCAGTGCTTCGACGGCCTCATCGAGCGACGAAGCCCGGAGATACGAAAACGGCGCGGCCTTCATCGGCGTGCTCCCCGCTTCATCGCGGCCAGCAGCCGGGGCGGCGTGATCGGCAGCGAGGTGATGTCGACACCGTACTCCCTCAGCGCGTCTTCGACGGCGTGCGCGATCGCGGCGCCACCGCCGATCACGCCCGCTTCACCCATTCCCTTGAAACCACCGGGAATGTGGTCGGCGGGAGTCGTCATATGCGACACGGAGAACGGCGGGATCTCGGTCGCGGCCGGCAGCAGGTATCCGGTGAACGACGTGGTCTCCATCCGCCCGTCGGCGCCGTAGACCAGCTCCTCGTACAGCGCGCCACCGATCGCCTGCGCCGCGCCGCCGTGCAACTGGCCGTCCACGATCATCGGGTTGATCACCGTGCCGCAGTCGTGCGCGATCAGGTAATCCAGCAGCGTCACCACGCCGGTCTCCTGGTCGACTTCGGCGAGCACGGCGGTGCAGCCGAACGACGTCGCGACGTTGACGGGGTCGTACACCTCGCGTTCCTCCAGCGTCGGCGTCTCGTCTTCGGGCCACACGCCGTTCAGCCGCCGGTACGCCGCATCGCCGATCGCGGCCAGCGTGACCTCCTTGCCCGGCACGCCCTTCACCGAGACGACACCGTCCTCAAGGGACAGATCGTCGGGCGAGACCTCCAGGATATGGCCCGCCACCCGCAGGATTTTCGCCCGCAGCCGGGTCGACGCGTTCAGCACCGCCGCGCCGCCGACGGCCGCCCCGCGACTCGCCGCCGTGCCGTAGCCGGTGTACGGGCAGCTGTCGGTGTCCCCGGACAGCACGGTGACGTGGCCGAGCGGGACGCCGAGCGTCTGCGCGGCTACCTGCGCGAGGGTCGTGTGGATACCCTGACCGATCGCGGACAGTCCCGTGTGGACGGTGACGTGCCCGGTGGAATCGACGCGCACGACCTCCTCGTCGAAGCCGGAATGCCCGAGCCCGGAGAGGTTGATGACCCGGCTCGGCCCGAATCCGGTCAGTTCGTTGTGGAACGAGTATCCGATGCCGACGCCGTTTCCGCGGCGCTCCGCCCAGCCCGCGTCTTTGACTGCCTTCAGGCAAAGATCGAGGCAGTCTTCGTAGCGGCCGCTGTCGTAGACGAACACCGGGCTCTGATACGGAAACGCTTCGGGTGGGACGAAGTTCTTGCGCCGCACCGCATGGGCGTCGATGCCGAGGCGTTTCGCCAGTTGTTCCACCAGATACTCATGGACGAAGTTCGCCTTCGGCATGCCATAACCGCGAAACGACCCGTACGGCGACCGGTTCGTCATCACGGCGACGAGGTTCAGTTCGACGTTCGGGATGTTGTATGGCCCGGTCAGTGACGCCGTCGTCGTCCAGCACGGGCTCGCGCCGACAGTGCCGAGCACGCCGCCGAGGACACCGTAGACCGTGGCGCGGAGCCCGGTGATCGTCCCGTCGTCCTTGGCGGCTAGTTCGACGTCGATCTTCTGTTCGCGCGAGTGCGAGGTCGCGACGAAGCTCTCCGCGCGATCCTCGATGAGCTTCACCGGTTTCCCGGTGCGCCGCGAGAGGATCGCCGCGACGACCTCTTCACCGTAGAAGTCGAACTTGTTCCCGAAGCCGCCGCCGACGTCGGGGGTGCGCACCCGGATCTGGTTCATCGAGAGCCCGAAGACCTCACCGAACAGTTCCCGCGCGAGGTTGGGTGCCTGCGTCGCGAGCCAGACGTCGAGCCGGTCGGTGAACGGATCCCAGGTCGCGACCACGCCGCGGGTCTCGATCGGCGTGCCCATCTGGCGCGCGAACCGGAACGACTCGGTGAGTACGACGTCGGCCTCGGCGAACGCGGTGGTCACGTCACCCATTGGGATTGTCGTGGTGCCGGCGATATTGCTCGGCCAGTCGTCGTAGAGCTTCGGCGCGCCGTCCGCGAGTGCTTGTTCCAGCGTGCTGACGACCGGAAGTTCCTCGTACTCGACGTCGATCAGTTCCAGCGCGTCTTCGGCGGTCGCGCGGTCCTTCGCCGCGACAGCCGCGACACCCTGCCCTGGATAGAGCACCTTGCCGACGGCCAGCGCGTAGTGCTCGGACGCCTGCGTGCCGGTCAGGTTCGACCAGATCACCGGCTGCGGCGCCTTCACGATCGCGCGTACGTCCTCGCCGGTGACGACGGCGAACACGCCGGGATGCGCGTTCGCGGCGGTGACGTCCACGCGCACTATCCGCGCGTGTGGCAGCGGACTGCGGAGGACGGCGGCCTCCAGCAGCCCCGGCGGCCGGACGTCGTCGATGAACCGCGCCCGGCCGGTGAGCAGGCGGACGTCTTCCTGGCGGGTCACGCGCGCGCCGATCAGCCCCATGGCTTCACACTTCCGTATCGGCGGCCGGCGCGCATCGTGCACATGGGTCACCACTACTGGGCGACGATCTCACGCAACGCGGCCACGTGACCGCGATAGGCCGCGCGGCGATGTCCCCAAAGTGGCATTGGGGACGCTCAACGTCCCCAATGCCACATTGGGGACATCGCGTTTGGTCCCGAGGGGCCCGTCAGGCGGCCCCGGCGCTCATCCCGGCCCGGTCCGCCTCCGGAAGCCACTGCCGTTCCGCGTCGAACGGCTGATACCCGGCGCGCACGTGCTCGATCAGCAGCGGCAGCGCGGGGTGCCGGTTCTCGTGCCGCCACAGCAGCGAGAACGGGTACACCGGGGTCGGCTCGACCAGCGGGATCTGGACGACGTCCGGATGCCAGGGCACGTGCATCTTCGCGCCGACGAAACCCAGCCGGTCCTTCGACTCACTGAGTACGTCGACGTGGTGGTTGAGCCCGAAGTTCGGCCCCGTGGTGTCGATGAGGACGCCGAAGGCCGGGCACAGTTCCTGCCAGAAATCCGCCCACTCGCTCGCCCGCGCGGTGTACGGCATCCAGGCGGTCAGGCCGGCGAGTTCCGCCATCTCGACCCGCCGTCGCCGCGCGAGGGGGTGCCGTCGGCTGATCAGCAGATGCGCGGGTTCCAGGTACGCGGGTACACGGGCGATCGCTGGGCCGGACACGGTGCTGGCGCGGGCGAAGGCGGCATCGACGGATTCGGGCGGCATCGGCTGCCGTTCCGCGCCGAGGCCGGGCGTGACGAGTTCCAGTTCGACGTCGTGATCGGCGTGAAACGCCCGGATCAGCTCCATGGTCGCCAGCCGGGTGCCGAGGACGTCGACACGCAACGGGCGGCGCCTGCCGTGCAGGCGTTCGACGGCCTGGTCCGCCAGGCTGATCAAGGCACGCGCGTGGTTGAGGAACTCCGCGCCGTCCTCCGTCGGCTCGGCCCCGCCACGTGTCCGCGAAAGCAGCCGTACGCCGAGATCCGCTTCCAGTTTCGCGATCCGCTTCGAGATCGCCTGCTGGCTCACCTCCAGCCGGATCGCCGCCTCGCCGAAGTACCGGTCTTCGGCAACGGCGACGAACGCGCGCACCGCGCCGAGATCGAGCTCCATCTGTCCTCCCGTTACAACTGGCGGTTGTCGGCTGCCGCGTGTCGCTTGTTGGACAACGCCCGCCTGCCTTGGGTCCAATCGCCGCGTCGAACCGGAATCGTACAACTGTGGGGAGTGGCCGGTGGACTCCTTCGTGCACCTGCACGTGCATACCGAATACTCGATGCTCGACGGCGCGGCCAAGATCGCACCGCTGTTCGCCGAGGCCGAGCGGCTCGGCATGCCCGCTGTCGGCATGACCGACCACGGGAACATGTACGGCGCAGACGAGTTCTACCGGCAGTCCGTCCAGGCCGGGCTCAAACCGGTGATCGGCATCGAGGCCTATCTCGCGCCGGAGTCCCGTTTCCACAAGAAGCCGGTGTTCTGGGGGCAGCGCGGCGCCGGCGGCGACGTTTCCGGCGGTGGTGCCTACACCCATATGACCATGCTCGCGGAGAACGCGACCGGGTTGCGCAATCTCTTCCGGCTGTCCTCTTCGGCCAGCCTGGAAGGCTACTACCGTAAGCCCCGGATGGACCGCGAACTGCTCGCCCGGTACCACGAAGGCATCATCGCCACCACCGGTTGCCCGTCCGGCGAGGTGCAGACCCGGCTCCGGCTCGGCCAGCCGGAGGAGGCGATCCGGGCCGCCTCGGACTACCGCGACATCTTCGGCGCGGACGACTTCTTCCTGGAGCTCATGGACCACGGGCTGCCGATCGAGCGGTCCGTACGGGACGGACTGCTGGACATCGGCCACAAGCTCGGGTTGAAACCCTTGGCCACCAACGATTCGCATTACGTCACCCGGGGGCAGGCGTCCGCGCATTCCGCGCTGCTGTGCGTCCAGTCCGGCAAGACCCTCGACGATCCGAACCGGTTCAAATTCGACGGCGACGGCTACTTTCTCAAGTCCGCGGCGGAGATGCGCCGGTATTGGGACGCCGAAGTCCCGGGTGCGGCGGATTCCACGTTGCTCGTCGCCGAGCGGATCGAGTCCTACGACGACGTCTACCGGCACCGTGACCGAATGCCGGTCTTCGGTGTCCCGAAAGGACACAGCGAAGCTTCCTGGCTGCGGGAGGAAGTCATAGACGGCCTTCGTCGTCGCCTGCCGGACGGCGTCCCGGACGCCTACGTCGAGCGCGCCGATTTCGAGATCGGTGTGATCACCGAAAAGGGCTTCCCCGCTTACTTCCTGATCACCGCGGACCTGATGAACCACGCGCGCCGCGTCGGCATCCGGGTCGGGCCCGGCCGGGGTTCGGCGGCGGGCTCGCTGGTCGCCTACGCGCTCGGCATCACCAACCTGGACCCGATCGACCTCGGCCTGCTCTTCGAACGGTTCTTGAACCCAGAGCGGGTTTCCATGCCGGACATCGACATGGACTTCGACGACCGGCGACGTGGTGAGATGATCCGTTACGCCACCGAGAAGTACGGCGCCGAGCATGTCGCGCAGGTGATCACCTTCGGCACCATCAAGACCAAGGCGGCCATCAAGGATTCCGCGAGAGTCCACTATGGACAAAGTGGGTACGCGATCGCGGACAGGATCTCCAAGGCGCTGCCGCCACCGGTCGCGGCGAAGGACATCCCGCTCGCCGGAATCGTCGAACCGGAGCACGAGCGGTACGCCGAAGCGGCGGAAGTCCGCGCGCTGCTGGAAGGCGACGGCGAAGCGGCCAAGATCTTCGAAACCGCCCGCGGTCTCGAAGGACTGATCCGCAACGCCGGGGTGCATGCCTGCGCGGTCATCATGTCGAGTGAACCGCTCCTCGACGCGATCCCGTTGTGGCGCCGGGACGACGGCGCGATCATCACCGGCTGGGACTATCCGTCGTGCGAGGCCATCGGCTTGCTGAAGATGGATTTCCTCGGCTTGCGCAACCTCACCGTCATCGGCGACGCGCTGGACAACATCAAGGCCAACCGCGGTGAGGACATCGACCTCGACAGCCTCGGCGTCGAAGATCCGGCGACCTACGAACTGCTCGCCCGCGGTGACAGCCTCGGCGTCTTCCAGCTCGACGGCGGCGCGATGCGCGATCTTCTGCGCCGGATGCGGCCCACCGGATTCGGCGACATCATCGCGGTCAACGCGCTGTACCGGCCCGGCCCCATCGCGATGAACACGCACAACAACTACGCGGACCGCAAGAACCGCAGGCAGCCGATCGAGTCGATCCATCCGGAACTCGCCGAGCCGCTGCGTGAGATCCTGGCCGAGACCCACGGCCTGATCGTGTACCAGGAACAGATCATGCGGATTGCCCGTGACGTCGCCGGTTATTCGATGGGCCGCGCCGACGTGTTGCGCAAGGCGATGGGCAAGAAGAAGAAAGAGGTACTGGAAAGGGAGTTCGAGGGTTTCCGGGACGGCATGCTCGCCAACGGGTTCTCCCGGCAGGCCGTGCGGGCGCTCTGGGACGCGATCCTCCCGTTCGCCGGGTACGCGTTCAACAAGTCCCACGCCGCGGGCTACGGCCTTGTCGGCTATTGGACCGCGTATCTGAAGGCGAATTATCCCGCCGAATACATGGCCGGATTGCTGACTTCGGTGGGGGACAACAAGGACAAGTCGGCGGTCTATCTGTCGGAATGCCGACGGCTGGGGATCAAGGTGCTGCCGCCGGACGTCAACGAATCAGGACTGCGGTTCTCGGCGGTGGGTGACGCGATCCGGTTCGGGCTGGGCGCGGTGCGCAACGTCGGCGCGAACGTCGTCGATTCGATCATCACGACCCGGCGGGAAAAGGGGAATTACACGTCATTCGCGGATTTCCTCGGCAAGTCGGAGCTGGTGGCCTGCAACAAACGCCTCATTGATTCGCTGGCCAAGGCCGGCGCGTTCGATTCACTCGGGCACACGCGGCTCTCGATCTTCCAGGTGAACGAGGACGCCGTCGACGCCGTGGTGCCGCTGAAACGCAAGCAGGCCATGGGGCAGTTCGATTTGTTCGGCTCCGGCGAGACCGTCGACGACACCGCGTCCCCGCTCGCGCACCTCAAGTTCGGCGTCGAGGAATGGCCGCGCAAGGAACTGCTCGCTCACGAACGGGAAATGCTCGGCCTTTACGTCTCCGCGCATCCACTCGACGGCGCGGAACGGATTCTGCGCAAGCACGCGCCCCGGCCGATCGCGGCGATTCTCGACAATCCGCCAAGGGAAGGGGAACTGGTCGTCGCTGGGCTCATCACCGCGCTGGAGCGGCGGGTGAACAAGAAGGGCGAGCCGTGGGCGATCTGCACGATTGAGGATTCCGACGCCGCACTCGAAGTGCTGTTCTTTCCCAAGGCCTACGCGCTTTTCGTGGCGGAGCTGGCCGAGGACAACGCCGTCCGCGTCAGCGGCCGGGTCAACTGGCGGGAGGACAAGATGTCCGTATTCGGCGGCGGCCTGGTGTCGCTCGACCTCTCCACGGCGGGCGACGGGGAACCACCCTTGCTGCTGCACGCCACCTCGGAGAAACTGACCGAGAACGCCGTCCTCGAACTGAAGCAGGCTTTGCTGGCGCACAAGGGAGAAACCCCGGTCCGGGTGAAGCTCGGTGGATCGGTTTACGCACTCGACGACTATCCGGTCACCGTCTCCTCGATGCTGTTGGGGGAGTTGAAGTCCATTCCCGGCATCACGCCCCGCTGACGCGCAGCAACCTGAGCTGGCCGATCTCGGAAGCGTTCTTCATCAGCTCGGAGTTCACCCAGGCGATAGTGTGGGCGAAGGTCAGCCCGGCTTCCTTCGCCCACGGGTAGGCCGAATCGGTGTCCAGTTCGGCGTCGGTCAAGCGATCGAGGACGGCCAGCCATTCTTCGCGAAGGCCGCGCAACCACTCGACAGCGGACTCCCCGTCGCCTGGCCAGGTGACGTCCTCGCGCTCGCGCGGAGTCCGCTGATTCGCGTGGTCCAGGGTGACGCTCCACCACCAGCCGATATGCCAGGTGAGCCAGGCGATCGTGGGGACGGGAACGGGATCCGGCTCGGTGCCGGCCCAATCCGCCGACCAGACGCCGCCGTCCTCACGCACCGTCCAGCAGAGATCCGAAGGCTCCCAAAGGAAGTCGCCGGGCTTCAGCCGGTCGAGGTGGTACTCGAACAACGACCAGGTCAGGTCGAACTGCCAGCGCGACAGTCCGGAACGCGATACGGGCACCTGGTGAATCTTCCCCGCGCGTCCTAATTGTCCGCAACCGGATTACGGCGGGAAGTGGACACCGTGACCGGTTGTGCGTAGCGTCGGCTTCATGCACCGGCAAGCCGTCGAGGTTTCGTTGGACGGCGAGTTCACCTACGCCGCGCACAGTGCGGCGATCGAACGGGCCCGCGCGTCGGCGGCGACCTTGATGGGGGTGCCGTCGCGCGACGTCGCCTTCGTGAAGAACACCAGCACCGGCCTCGGTTTCGTCGCGAACGGGCTGGACTGGGCGCCGGGCGATCGCGTGGTCATCCCGGATTTCGAGTTCACCTCGACGTTGTATCCGTGGCTCGCGCTCGCCGACCGCGGCGTGGTGGTGGACCGCGTGCGCCCGGATGGCCCGGGTGGGCGGCTCACCACAGAGGCCTTCGCCGAGACCATCGCCGCCGGTCCGCCGCCCAAACTCGTCGTCACCAGCTGGGTCGGAGTTCGGCCGGGGCTGGCGCGTGGATCTCGCCGCGCTGAGCCGGGTGTGCCGGGAAGCAGGCGCGTTGTTCTGCGTCGACGTCATCCAGGGGCTCGGCGCGATCCCGGCCCGGCTGGCGGAATGGGGTGTCGACTTCGCGATGGCCGACGGGCACAAATGGCTGCTGGGTCCGCAAGGCTGCGGCGTGCTGTATGTGCGGGAGTCTCGTTTGGACTTGCTGCGGCCGTTGGAGCCGGGCTGGAATTCGGTCGCCCACCGGGAAGAGTGGGACAACCTGGACTACACGACGGTCTCGGCGACCGGATCTGCGACGGCTTCACCGAGATCGGCGCGACGGTCTTGACCGATCGCGAGGCGGGGCACCGCTCGGGAATCGTGTCCGTGCACGTGACCGGACCGCCGATCCCGTTGCTCGCGGAACAACTCAAGGCACGGGGGATCGCGTGCTCGGCGCGTTCGGGAGGATTGCGGATCTCACCGCATGGCTACACCACCGAAGCGGAAATCGATCGCCTGATCGCCGCGGTGAAGGAACTCGCTTGACCTCGCTGCCAGAGTGAATCTTCGTGGTGAACCATGACAACGACAGAAACGAACTCCTCCGGCTTGCCGGGCTGGCGACGCCGATGGCGCTGCGGGTCGCGGTGACCCTCGGCCTGCCGGACCGGTTGTCCGGCGACGGCGTCGCGGCCGAAGACCTGGCGGCGGAACTCGGCCAATCCCCGCTCGCCCTCGATTTGCTGCTGGGGCACCTCGCGACCCTCGGCGTCGTCGAACGGACTTCCAGCGGCTACCGCACCACTGAGTACGGCGCGAACCTCCGGGCGGACGCCGGAAACGGCCTTGCCGGTCTTCTGGACATGAAGGCCGCCGGTGGGCGGGGTGAACTCGCGTTCATCGAACTCGCGCACACCATCGCCACCGGTCAGGCGGGGTATGTCCGTCGCTACGGGCAGGACTTCTGGACCGATCTCGCCGAGCACCCCGCGCTGCGGGAGTCCTTCGACCGGCAGATGACCCAGCGGTTCCGCGATCAGATCCCGGGACTCGTCGCCGGGTTCGACTGGGCCCGCTTCGGCACCGTCGTCGACGTCGGCGGTGGTCACGGCAGGCTGCTGGCCGCGATCCTGACGGCCAACCCCTCGATGCGCGGCCATCTCGTCGACCTCGCGCCCACCGCGGCCGGCGCCGAGGAGGCCTTCCGCGCGCAGCACCTCGAAGACCGGACCGAGGTGACCGGCGGCAGCTTCTTCGAGGCGCTCCCGGCAGGCGCGGACGCCTATCTGCTGTCCGACATCCTCCACGACTGGGACGACGAGAACGCCCACCGCATCTTGGCCCGCTGCGTCGAGGCGGCTCGCCCCGGAGGCCGCGTCCTGCTCATCGAGGCCGTCGGCGGTCTTGGCGCGCAAACCGAGTGGGATCTGGTGATGCTCGTGCTCTACGGCGGCCGCGAAAGGCGTCTCGACGAGCTTCGCGACCTCGCCGCGGCGCACAGTCTGATCCTCGACTCGGTCACCACGCTGACCGAGCAACGCAGCCTCCTGGAATTTCGACTCCAAAATATTCCTTGACAAGAATATTCTCTGCGATGAATACTTCTGGACATGGAGCAGATCGCAGCAGCACTGGGAGACGGAGCGCGGTGGCGCATCGTCGAACTCCTCGCCGAGCGGCCTCGTTCCGTCGGTGAGCTCGCCGAGCTGACCGGCCTGCGGCAGCCGCAGACCACCAAGCACCTCCAGACTCTCGGCCGCGTAGGGCTCGTGACGGTCTTCCCGCTCGGGCAGCGTCGCGTCTACGCGGTCGAGGCGGCGCCACTGAGGGACCTCGTAAGCAGGCTTGGGGAACTCATCGGGACGATCGAGGCGAGCGAGGGCGAGCGGGATGTCCTCACGCGCTTCCGGTCCGCGATCGACGCGGACGCGGCGGCCGCGGACAAGGACCGGTGGGCGGACGGACGCGCGTTTTCGTTCGACCGCCTGCTGGCCGCGCCGCCGGACGTCGTCTGGCGGCATTGGATCGAGCCGGACCTGCTCGCGTCCTGGTGGGCGCCGCCGTCGATGACCGTCACCGACTGCGCCATCGAACCGTGGACGGGCGGCCGCGTCGTCCTCGACTATCGCGACGCCGAGGGACGGTACCGCTCCGCGGGAAAGGTCCACGCCGCGAAGGAACTCGAGCACCTCGAGTTCGATCTCTCGGTACTGGACGCCAAGGGGCAGACGTTCTTCACCGGTCACTACGACTTGAAATTCACCGAGGCGCCGGACGGGACCCGGCTCCGGCTCGACCTGCGCATCACCGAAACCACCGTCGAGGCCGTCCCCTTCATCGCCGGGATCGAAACCGGCTGGGGCCAGGTGCTCGACAAACTCGCCACCCGATTCACCACTGACGAAAAGGAATGACCGACATGACGAACTCGACCGGCCGCAAGGTCACCGCGAACATCAGCCTCTCCCTCGACGGCCACTACAGCGGCCCCGGCGGCCCCGGCGACATGGGCGCGATCGTCTCCTACGCCACCACCGACGTCGCCCGCGGTCACCTCGCCCGCATCCACGAGAGCGCGACGACCGCGCTGCTCGGCAGACTGAACGCCGAGGGATTCCTGGGCTTCTGGCCGATGGTCGCCGGCGACGAGAACGCCGACCCGCGTGACCGCGCCTACGCCAAGTGGCTGGTGGACGCGGAAAAGGTGGTCCTTTCCACCACGCTGACCGAGGCACCGTGGGACCGCGCCCGCGTGGTGAACGCCTCCGCCGCCGAGGTCGTCGCCGACCTCAAGGCGAGCGGCGAGGGCGACATCCTGGTCAACAGCAGCGCGAGCGTCATCAAGGCACTGCTCGCCGACGATCTGATCGACCGGCTGTACCTGATGATCTGCCCCGAGATCACCGGCGGCGGACAGAGGCTGTTCGTCGACGGCCTGCCTGCGTCGAAGTGGAAGCTGACCTATCAGGAGGTCGGCGAACTGGGGGAGATGGCCGTGGTCTATGACCGCCTGCGCTGATCCGCCGGCTGCTCCGGCGCCGCCCTGCCCGCTCCAAGTACATGAAGGCCTCCTTCCTTGCGCTAGGCGCAGTGAAGGGGGCCTTCATGTACTTGGGGAAGGTGGCCGTACTTAAGTATGATTCAATCTAAGTAAGATTCGATCATACTTAGATGAGGTCAGAGTTATGGTGAGTTTCCAGGGGCGCACGAACGACCTCGCACTGCTGGACAGGCAGCTGCGGGTAGTCCGCGACAAAGTCGCGACCACCTCTGGACAGGCTGTGATCGTCACCGGCCGCCGTCGGGTCGGGAAGTCTCGGCTGGTCCAGGAGTTCTGTGACCGCTCGGGTGTGCCGTACGTGGTGTTCCAGGCCTCCCGCGGCCGCAACCCTGCCGCCGAGCGCGCCGACTTCACCGCTTCGCTCGCCCAGTCCGCTTTGCCTGGCGCTGATCTTGTCGCGGCCGCGGCAGGCACCGATTGGAACCAGGCATTGCGCGCACTGGCGATCGCTGTTCCCGAGCACGAACCGAGCATCGTCGTCCTCGACGAGGTGCCCTGGCTAGTCGAGCAGGACAGCGAGTTCGAAGGCGCCCTGCAGACCGTCTGGGACCGCTATCTATCGGCCAAACCTGTGCTTTTGCTGCTTGTCGGCAGCGATCTGTCGATGATGGAGTCTCTTCAGGAGTACGGCCGTCCGTTTCACGGCCGCGCCGCCCGCATGCTCGTCCGGCCTCTCGATCCTGGCGACGTGCAGGAGATGACGGCGCTCGACTCGGCTGAGGCGTTCGACGCTTTCTTGATCACCGGCGGTTTCCCCGAGATCATCCAACGCTGGAAACCGGGCACCGGCCGGGAAGCGTTCCTGCATGACCAGCTCACGGATCCGCTGTCGCCCTTGCTGATGGCGGGTGAACTGTCCCTGCTCGGTGAATTCCCTGAGTCGTCGCACAGTCGCTCGGCTTTGGAGGCGATCGGTACCGGTGAGCGGACATTCGGCACGATCGCCAACCGGATCGGCGCCGGTGATCCGATTCCGTCGGGCACGCTCGCACCCATCTTGAACACCCTGGTGACCAAGCGCATCATCGCCGTCGACACGCCTCTTGCCACCCGGCCCGACACGAGGAACAAGCGCTACCGCATCGAGGATCCGTACCTGCGGTTCTGGCTCGCCTTTCTGCGACGCGGTATCGCCGAGGTCGAACGCGGTCGCGGCGACCTGGTCGCCGCGCGGATCGAACGATCATGGACTTCCTGGCGTGGTCGCGCCGTCGAGCCGGTCATCCGCACCGGTCTCGCGCGACTGCTGCCTGACGACCGGCTGCCCGGCGCGGAGGTCGTCGGCGGTTGGTGGAATCGGCAGAACAATCCGGAGATCGATCTGGTCGGAGCCGACCGTGATCACCCCGCGGCGACCCATATCGCGTTCACCGGCTCCATCAAATGGCTGGAAACCGAGCCTTTCGGCAGACGTGAACTGGAAAGCCTGCTGGCCGGATCCATGTCGGTCCCCGGACGTGACTACACCACTCCGCTGGTCGCAGTCTCCCGTAGCGGCTTCGAAGAGGGCCTTCCGCTGGCCGCGACCTTTGGTCCCGATGACCTCATCGGGGCCTGGCGGCGCTGAGGGCGGACTACTGGGTGGGCCCGGAGAGACTCGAACTCTCACTGGCACGGACCTAAACCGTGTGCCTCTGCCAATTGGGCTACGGGCCCCAGTACCGCCCCGAAATCGTAGCGTGCGACACGATCGGCGTTTCTCGGCGTGGCCGGTGCCACCGATGGGGGTGACGTCCTCTAACGTGGGGCGCCAGCGGTTCGAGGCGGTTTTCCCGCCGAGAATCCGTCGAGACGTACGTTGCGGCGAGGAGGACACGTGGCTCGCGATCCGGAGACCATCGAGCGTGAGATCGAGCAGGCCAGGAACGCGCTGGTCGCCACGCTCGACCAGCTGGGCACGAAGGCGAACCCCGCGAAGCTGGTGGATTCCGCGAAGTCCGGCCTGCGCGCGAAGCTGGACGAGCCCAAGGTGAAGTACCCGCTCATCGGCGGGGCGGTGCTGATCGGCGTCCTGCTGATCCGCAAGCTCCTGAAGTAAGCCTCAGGAGGGTTGGGCGGCCTTGGCCGGCTCGGCCTTCTCCTCGGGCGCCTTCGCCTCGTCGACGGCCTTCGGAAGCTCCTTGCCCTGGGGCACCGGGGGCTTGGCCGCGATCTTCTCCTTGGCCTTGCCGTTCGCCGGGGGAGGAACCTCGAGCGGTTCGATCTCCGGAAGCGTCAGCCTCGCCGTCATGTAGGCGGCGGTGAAGTCCAGCGCACTGCCGTTGAGCAGGTGCACCACCGTCGACCGTTTCGGCGGGGACAGCTTTTCGACCAGCTGGTCGGCCCGGTCCCTGGCCGCGATGATGCCCGGCGCTCGACCGGTCAGTTCCTTACCGGAGCCGCTGACCGTGACCTTCCAATCGTCGTCCTCCTGGACGTACGACGCGGTGATCGGTTCGGTCATCCGCCTCACCCCTCTCCTCGCGAGCATGCGTCACTCTGTGGACTTAGCCACGCCGCCGCCATGACGCCACTTTTGGGTGGTGGCGCCCCCTCTTGGCGGAGATCGTGAAGGTCCATCAGAGTTTCTACAGTGTCATCGATACAGTAGGACAACTCTGTGTCACAAGACACTGGCGTCAATGTGCACTGAGTGACGACCGAATGGCCTAATGCACGCGCATCTTCACAGTCGTTTCAGCGGGCCTTCGCGGAGAGGCCTGACCAGAGGATGTCCATCGCGTATCCGGTGGCCATTTCGGGGCTGACGTCCTCGTGCCGCTCGCACCAGATCGCGAGCCGTTCGCAAGCGCCGACCACGAACTCCGCGGACGCCTCGGCGCGCGGGTCGTCACCCGAGTCGAAGTGGTCGCTCATCAACGCCGCGATCAGATCGGTCTGCTGGCGCCGGATCTGCTCGATCTCGTCGGCGGCGGGCGTGCCGATGAGCGCCATCTCGTGCCGGAGCAGTGACCAGGCCTGCCGCCGCTCCAGGATGAAGACGAAGAAGGCGAGCAGCCCGCGGCGGAGGGCTTCTTCGGCGGTTTCGGCGCCGACGGTCGCCCGTTCGGTGACCTCGCGCAGTGCCGCCCGCGTCTGCTGGATGCAGGCCAGCAGCAGTCCCTCTTTCGAGTTGAAGTACTCGTAGAGCATCGGCTTGGACACCCCGACGCGTTCGGCGATCTCGTCCATGGACGCCGCGCTGTAGCCACGTTCGGAGAAGGCTTCTTCGGCGATCTCGATCATCTGCCGCATCCGCTCCGCGCGGGGCACGCGTTTGCGCTTCGCCGTCGTCACCACAACACTCTACCGAAGGTAACCTACTTCAAGTAAGGTGAACTCCCGGTAACAGGTAATACGAGTGAGAGGCCGGAGTCATGGGCAACCGCACCGAGACCGGGGTCGTCATCGTCGGGACCGGCTTCTCCGGTCTGGGCATGGCCATCCAGCTGCGGAAAGAGGGCCGCGAGGACTTCGTCATCCTGGAGAAGGCCGACGACGTCGGCGGAACCTGGCGGGACAACACCTATCCCGGCTGCGCCTGCGACATCCCCTCGCATATGTACTCGTTCTCGTTCGAACAGAACCCCGGCTGGTCCCGGGCGTACTCGCCGCAGCCGGAGATCTGGCGCTACATGCGTGACGTCGCCGCGAAGTACGACCTTCACCGCTTCATCCGCTTCGGCCAGGAGATGACCGGCGCCCGCTGGGACGCCGACGAGAACCGCTGGCACGTCGCGTCGAAGCCGGGTGAGGAGTTCGTCGCGCCCGCGCTGGTCGCCGGGGTCGGTGCACTGCACCTGCCGCAGATCCCGGAACTGCCGGGCATCGAGCGGTTCAAGGGCCGGGCGTTCCACTCCGCGCGGTGGGAGCACGATTACGACCTCACCGGCAAACGCGTTGCCGTGGTCGGCACCGGAGCGAGCGCGATCCAGTTCGTCCCGCAGATCGCGAAGGACGTCGCCGAGCTGACGCTCTTCCAGCGGACGCCGCCGTGGATCATGCCGAAGCCGGACCGCGAAATACCGGCGGCGCTGCGGAAGGCGTTCGGTTCGGTGCCGCTGCTGCAGCGCGCGTTCCGCAACGTCCTCTACTGGGGGCTTGAAGCCCGCGCTATCGGCTTCAACGGGCAGCCGTGGGTGATGAAGATCGGCCAGCGCATCGCGAAACGCAACATCACCAAGAGCGTCAAGGATGCCGAATTGCGCCGGAAGCTGACGCCGGATTACACCATGGGCTGCAAGCGGGTCCTGGTCTCCAACGACTACTACCCGGCGGTCGCGCGGGACAACGTCGACGTCGTCACCGCCGGCGTCACCGAGGTCCGGGAGCACAGCGTCGTCGACGGTGACGGCGTCGAACACGAGGTCGACGTGATCATCTACGGCACCGGATTCCACGTCACCGACGCCTTCGACGATTTGGAGATCCTCGGCCGGGACGGGCGCAACCTCGGCAAGGAGTGGTCGGCCGAGGGGATGCGGACGTACCAGGGCATCACGGTGTCCGGCTTCCCGAACCTGTTCTTCCTGCTCGGCCCGAACACCGGGCTGGGGCACAACTCCGTGGTGTTCATGATCGAAGCGCAGATTTCCTACGTCGCGCGGGCGCTGAAGCTCGCGCGTGGCAAGGCACTCGATCCGCGGCCGGAGGCGCAAGAGCGGTTCAACGTCGACATCCAGCGCAAACTCGCCAAGGGCATCTGGACCCAGGGAGGCTGCAAAAGCTGGTATCTGGACGCGAAGGGCGTCAACCGGACGATCTGGCCGGGCTTCACCTGGCGGTATTGGCTGGACACGCGCAAGGTCCGGCGTGAGGACTACGACCTTCTCGGCTGAGCCGGGACAGGTGTGAAGAAGAAGGTCCGTGAAAGCCAGGATGGGGGCATGGCCTTCACGGACCTGGGGGCGCCGCGCTCATGAGGGGTTGAGCCGGCGAAGCCTTCCGATGAGATCGACGGTGGGGACGCCGCAGAGTTCGGCCATCCGTTCCAACGCCGCGAAGTCGAGGTGGACCTCGGCGGACCCGGCGTCGCCCGACTGTTTGAGCCGGTCGTCCGCCCAGCGCCGCAGCGGGAACAGTTCGTCCTGGTCGTCCTTGATCACCGCACGCAGGTCGATCCGGACCCGGCCCGGTTCGTCCACGAACACCCGGCGGTGCACCTTGGCCAGCAGATCCTGTGGCAGCTCGTCCATCGCGAGGCACAGTTCGACCAGCCGCACCACGGAACAGTGCCGGGTGCCCAGTTCGTAGGTCGCCAGCGTCTGGAGCGAAATCTCGCTCTGCAGATGCTGATTCAGTTCCTTGCGTGTCCAGCCACGTTTGCGGCGGAGCTTGCGGAGCTCGTCTCCGAGTATCCGCTGATAGCTCTCAGCGTCGATCAGCACTCCCCATCCCCTGCCTTGCCACGTGCTCCCACCGCTCACCCCATATGACTAAAAGCGGGACGAGCGCACTCACGTGAATGAAAGTCGGCAAGGCGGCCGCCATTACGCGGTTTCGGGGGTGGTTTTCCTACCGATTTTGACCTGTTGGGCCGAATGGGTTAACCGCGGCTACGCGGCGAGGGCGTCAATTGACGCAGGGCACGCCTTCGGCGGTGATCGGCTGCTCGTCGGACTGCTCGGGCGGCGGGGCGGAGGCCGAGCTCCCGGCGGCGTTCTGCGAGAAACCGGAACTCTGCGCGCCGTTCGCCGCCTTGAAATCCGAGCCGAGGAAGACCATCACATGGCCGGCGTCGACGCTCTTGTCCTCTTGGACGGTCGGGCTGCCGCCGAGTTCGTCGGCGACCGCCTGGCCCGCTTCCTTTCCGCCCTTGGCGACCCAGACGACCGTCTTCTTGCGCGAGGTCGCGTTGGCCGTGTCACCGGCGGTGAAGCCCTTGTCGACGAGCTGCTTCAGCACCGTCGAGGCCAGTCCGTCCTTGCCGGAGGAGTTGCGGACGTCCACCGTCGTCCCCTTGTTGGGTGACTCGGCCGGCGGCGGCGCCTGCTCACCGGGCTGCGGGCCCGCGAGCCCCTGGACGAAGTCCTTGACCTGCTTCGGGTCGACCTGGATGGCGACGCCGTCGTCCGGGGTCTTGTACTCGATGTTGACGATCGGGATCGTCCGGAACTCGAGCTGGCCGCCGGTCAGGCCCTTCATCTGCTGCGCGAAGCCGAAGATGTCCCAGTTCTGGTTGAGCACGACCGACTTCTTGATGGCCGTGATCAGGTCGTTCAGCCTGCCCGGGTTCGTGAGGGTGCCCGCCGAGAGCACCTTCCGCGCCATCCCGGCCATGAACACCTGCTGGCGGACGACCCGGTCGAGGTCGCCGCGCGGCAGTCCGTGGCGCTGCCGGACGAAGCCGAGTGCCTCGACGCCGGAGATGGTGTGCCGGCCCTTGGAGAACTTCGCGCCGGAGAACTGGTCGTTGACGTCGTCGTTGAGGCAGACGTCGACCCCGCCGATGGCCTGCGTGATCTCGCTGAAGCCGAGCAGGTTGATGGCGGCGTAGTTGTCGATGGTCGAGCCGGTCAGCTTCTCGACCGTCTTGATCAGCGTCTTCGCCCCGGCCTCGTTGGCCTTTTGGTCGAGTTCCTTCGCGTCGGAAACGCCGTTTTCCTGCAGCTTCTTGCGCTCGTCGAGCATGGCGCGGGCATAGGCGGAGTTGATCTTGTGCCTGCCGAAGCCGCCGGGGATGTCGACGTAGGAGTCGCGCGGCAGCGAGATCGCGACGGCCTTCGAGCCGTCGTTCGGGATGTGCACGAAGATCAGCGAGTCGGTGTTCAGTTCGCCGTCGGCCTGCCCGGCGCGAAGCTGCGCGAGGACTTCCTTGGACAGCGGGTTGCCCTGCGCGTCCGTGCGGCTGTCGAGCCCGACGAGCAGGATGTCGCGGGCGCCGTCGGCGGGCTTGTCGCCCTCGTCGGTGCCGATGCCGACGTTCGCGAAGGTGAGGCCGTCCATCGCTGCCCACGCGTAGCCGGTCAGGCCCATGATCAGCAGCGAGACGATGCCCAGCGCGACTTTCGGCCCGCGGAACGACCTTCGCGGGGCACGCCTCGGCGGCGGCCCGGCGGCCTGGCGGGCGGGCGCGGGACGGGCTCCCCGTGGTGGCGGTGACTGGCGGGAAGGAGCGCGTCCGGGCGCGTCCTGCCTAGGCCGGGCGGGACGTCGGTCCCCTTGCCCATTCCGAGGCGGGTACTCCACGCGGTCTGCTCCTTTTCGTCGTCCTTTGACAGCCTTCTCAAGGGACGCATGGTGCCCGTTGAGGGTTGTCGCAGGATTACACATCCCCCTCAAGTTGTGGCACGCACCACCGGTTTCCTCTCAATAGTACGGAGAACGCCTGGTCAGCGCCGGATGGATCACGGCAGGACGCGCCGGGTCGCACGGGCCGGGACCAGCGTGGCCGCCGCCGCGAGCATCGCGACGACGATCGTCGCGACCGGAAGCGCGACCGAGGCGGCGCTCACGTGCTTGCCGTCGAGCGCACTCATCATCAGCGGGGGTGCGCACGCGACCGCGCAGACCAGCCAGGTGCCCGTCATCCGGCTCGTGCCGTTGCGCACGGTGTGCAGGAGGTACACCCCGAGCAACAGGTTGACCAGGTTCTGGACCGGGCCGAGCCGGAGTCCGAGCAGATCCGCGTCGGCCGAGGCCCCGCCGAACCGGGTCAGCGCCAACCCGAACACGCCGAGCATCGCGTAGGCCATGCCGACCGTCGCCGCGGCCCGGCAGAAGACCGCGGCACGCAGCCCCGGCTCGTCGACCGTCCGCTGCTGGGGTCCCGAATGACGTTCGAACCACCAGAAGACCAGCACCGAGGGAACGGCGAGCAGCGCGAGCGCCAGCAGGACACGAGGCCTCGCCAGCCAGCTGATGCCATCCACCAGCGGGGCAGGCAGGTAGACGACCGCCACGAGCAGCAGCATCGCGGAAAGAAACGCGAGGTAGAGGCTCATCGGCGCACGCAGGACGAGCCTGGCGGTGGCGGCGACCGCCGGGCGCACGCCGAGCCGGGCCAGCGGCCGCGCGAGCAGGCCGAGGAGGGCGAGCTGCACCAGGCCGAGCAGGAGCACCCCCCACGGCGGACCCGAAAGCGCGGCCGGGGCGCCGGGGCCGCCGAGCAGCATCGGTCCCTCGCCGAGAACGGCGACCGCGATCCCCAGCCCGGCGGCACCGGTGAACGCCGTCGCGAGGAGGACGCCGCGGGGCGGGCGGACTCCGTCGGCGTGGGCGAACGCGAGCTGCTGGACGAACAGCGCGAGGAACAGCGTCTCCGCGTAGCGCGGGATCGCGGAACCCGACCATTGCGCGGCGACCTCGCTCGCCAGGGTCAGGGCCAGCAGCCCGGCGGCCGAGGCGATCCGCGTCCGGCGGTACAGCGCCAGCAGCGCCGGCGCCAGTACGACTGTCAGCAGGAAGACACCGAGCAGCCAGAGCGGATGCAGTGCGATCCGCATGACGGTGGCGTTCGTGCCCGCCGGGATCCCCAGCACTTCCAGCGCGAGCGGGACGACCAGCGCGACGACGGCGAAGATCAGCGCCGGGCGCAGCAACGGACTGGCGCGGTCGGCGAGATACTGCGGATAACGGCCGCCGGACGCGCGGACCGATCGCCAGCCCGCGTCGTTGATCCGGCCGACCGCGAAGAAAATCAGTGGGCAGAGCTGGGCGAGCCAGGTGAACGGCCACAGCGACCGCTCCGGCGCTCCGGCCCAATGTGCGAGCGCGACCGCGGACTCGCCGAGCAGCATCAGCACCACCCCGGCGACGCCGAGCAGCGCCCATCGGCCGACCGGGACGACCGGTCGCGGCTCGCGGGGGAGCGTGACGACGGTCCGGCGGGTGCGAACCCAGCCGCGGAGGCGGAACACCAGCAGCGCGCCGATCACCAGTACGCCGACGATCATCGGGCCGAGCGGGTCGCCGACCGGCGGTCCCCAGCGCTGATGCCAGGAGTTGAGCACCAGACCGGCGGTATAGAGGGAGGCGACGACCTCGCATGTGCCGCCGGAGTCCATCGGGTTGAGCACGCAGGTGTGATGCATGTCGGCCGAGAGCCGGTCGTCGAGCGTGGACCTGGCCTCCTGGCCGAGCGGATACCCCTTGCGCTCGGCGTAGCGGAGGATGTCGTAGCCCAGGTCGTGAGCTTTGCAGGGGACGGCGTAATCCCATTTGGTGTTGTCGTCACCCCAGGGCGCCGAGCAGCCGCCGTCGGTGTGGACGGCGCGCACCGTGCCGTCGCGTGCCGCCATCACGCCCGGGGTGATCCCGCTGACGGCGGTGAAGTCGGCGGGCAGCTTCGCGATGACGTCCTCGACCGGGCCCGGCGTGACCAAGGCGTCGACCGCGTTCTGGGCGGCGAAGATTTCACCCGTCGGTGGTCCCAGGTCCGGCGGCGACGCGGGCCGCGACGCGATCAGGCCGAAACCGAACACCAGCACCGTGACCAGCAACAACCAGCCCGAAGTCGACCATGGCCGCCGGACTCGGGAGGGTCGGCCGTCGGCTTCGGCTGTCGCTGGCATGGCGTCCAGGGTGCCACCCGCCGCTCGGGGCAGACATCCGGATAACCCCCCGGTTCACCCACCAGGTGACCCCAGGGCACTGACCTGGTGGGGCTCGTGAGTGATTTGGGTCGTTCTAACGAAGGGTGTTTAGGTATCTACGGCGGGTGAGCTGGGTAGTGGCCGGTCCTTGGAGGACTCCTTGAGGGACCCAG